>JAITAP010000030.1 GCA_031284065.1 Prevotellaceae bacterium | reverse complement strand
AAAAGCGGTGGTTGGCTGTACGAAAATACGGAGCACAATTTTTTTGGCTACGACAAGCGGGCAACAACGCCAGCAAGCGGTGTTCCCATTGGCGGGAGCAACCCCGTAGCGGTAGCGGCCGACCTCTCGCAGCTGACGCTGATTACCCGCAGGGACGTTGAGCAACTCGGCTTCACCTTTGACGGGCAAACGTGGAAAGGCTCCGACAGCACGCCCGACGTGATATACACGGGAACAAGCGAAACAGACGGCTTCCCGCTGCACGGCCTGCACATCCTGAGCGAAGAAAGCGAAACCCTGCTGCGCTGCAACGCCACCCCGCCACGCGCAGACTTCACGGCTTTTCTGAAAAGCAACCCGCACACGCTGCTTATCCTTGCGCCGGACAACGGAGCCGGAGCGCCGGAGGAGCAACGCCGCTTCTTTTTAGAGCTCAAAAAAAGCGGCGTTACCAACCCCGTGCTGTTGCACCGCACCTACAGCGAACCCGACTACGAAGCGTTGCAGCTGCAAGCGGCTGCCGACTTCGGTTCGCTACTCATCGACGGCTTTGGCGACGGGGTGATGCTGTCGCTGCGGCAGCCGTCCGACGTTAAGGAAACCGTAACGAGCGTAGCGTCGGAGCAAAGCGACGCGGGGGTAAAAATCAGCGAGCAGAGCGCCACCTTTACGCGCCGCGCAAAGGCGGCAGACTTGGTCGGCACGGGCTTGTGCATCCTGCAAGCCGCCCGCGTGCGCTTTAGCAAAACAGAGTACATTGCCTGCCCGGGCTGCGGGCGCACGCTGTTTGAGCTGCAAAAAACTCTCAGGGAAGTCAAAAGCCGCACCTCGCACCTCAAAGGGCTAAAAATTGCCGTCATGGGCTGCATTGTAAACGGCCCCGGCGAAATGGCGGACGCGGACTACGGCTACGTGGGGGCGGGGCACGGGCGCGTATCGCTCTACAAGGGAAAGGTGCGCGTAAAGACAAACATTGAGCAGGAACGCGCGGTGGATGAACTCCTGCAACTCGTGAACGAAGATTTGGGCAACAGCTCCGTAGCTTCCAACCCCTGATACACCCCACTTTGCACACTTGCAGGCGCAAAAATCACCCCATTTCGGACGAGGAGCCACCTCGTCCGCTTTATTCCGTGAGGCTGAAGCCTCACAGAATAATAAGCCGCTATCCTGCATAACATGAGAGGATAATTTGCAACATCTATGCGCATCATCACTTAGCAGCAAACAGCTTGGCGTAACTTTTGGGGGTTCGTTTTTTCCAATCGCCCTTATGGTAGGCGTAGCTGACTATGAGCGGCACTACAGTTGTGGCTTCGGCGTACACCATTTGCTCGTACACGGAGTCAACTTTCCCCCAGCTGCTGGCTTCCTTGAGAGTGGAGCTTGAACATGCGCCGTCGCGCACGTCGGCTACGGTAACCTGAACAGCGTACTTGTGCATGGGAACATCTTTGCCCAAACATTCGGCGCAAACTACCGTGTCCTGCGCAAAGTTTTTGGGCACACCGCCGCCCACCATGAACAACCCCGTTGTTTTTGCGGCAATCTTAACGCCGGTCAGCTCGCGAAAATCCGCCACAGAGTCAATGGTAACGTATGGCAACCCTTTCTGTATCCGCTCCGTTTGGTGCATCACCAAGCCAAACCCCGCGCTGCAATCGGAGAATGCCGGCACAAAAACAGGTACGTCTTTCTCGTAGCAGGTTTGGATGAGCGACTCCTTTTTCTTGGTATTCTTGGAGAGCCACCGGCCTATTTCGCCAATAAATTCGCGCGAAGAGTACGGTCGCGGCTCAAGCGTATCGGCTATTGCCTTAATTGCGGCGTCGCACGCCTGAAGTTCTTCCTCGTCAATGTAGGTGTCGTAAATGCGGTCAATGTAAAGGCTGCGCAGCTTTGCGTCGTCCACGTGCTGCGTCCCCTTGTAGTGCCTGTAGCCGAGCGCCTCAAAAAAATCCATGTCGATGATGGAGGCGCCGGTAGCGACCACTGCGTCCACCATGTTGCACCGCACCATATCAACGTACACCTGCATGCAGCCGCCGGCGCTGGTGCTGCCGGCAAGCGTAAGCATGTTGCTGCACGAAGCTTCTTTCACCATCATTTGCAGAATATCGGCGGCACGGGCGGTTTCGCGCGAGGCAAACGACATGCTGCGCATGGCGTCAACAATTTCAGCGCTATTAATTTTTTTTATATCTATGTGATTGACTACTTCGCTGAGTAGCATTTTTTTTTCTTGCTTTGACATGCTTGTTTTTTTAGTTGTCATTCCCCAATTTCCCATCTCGCAGCTCTCGCTATTCCCGAGTCCAAAGCTGCATTTTCCGGCTTTAACCCAAAACCGGATGGTGGTACGATACGAAGCAGAGCGATACGAGCGCGGTGCCGTACTTTTTTTGCGGAGTAATAGTTTCGTAAAGATATTTGACGTTTTCCAGCCTGTAATCTTCCTCAAACCCATTAACGTATAGCTCGTGCAGGCTTGAGCGCAGCAGCGCGTGCAGCTCGTCCGGGCTATAGTCGCCATAGTTTTCGCAGACCAACCCTCCATACTTTTCGCTGGTTTTGCGGCTGTAGAGCCAGCCGTAAATAATGCCGGCTGTTCCTCTCTCGCCCTTGCCTACCGTACAAGCGCTCATGATAGATTCTACCACGCAGCCGTGCACCATATCCGCAGGCTGCCGCACCAAAGTAGCGATGCCGGGAAGTATGGAAGAATATGTCATAATGTTGTACTTTTCAATATTGGCGTCCTTGAGCGCGAGGTGGTAAGAGCCTGCGTGCACAGCAATGTCGCTTTCGCCTTTCCCCTGCGTCTCAAAGTAATCTTTGGGAATACGGCAACCCAGCGTGAGGCCTTTTACCGGTTCTCCGGATAAAACCTTCGCGCTTTCTCCTAAGGCAACTCTTTGCAGCTCTTTTTGTGTACCCACAGCAATCGGACTAATGGTTTGGTTTTTCATTTTCAGCTCATAAAATATAAATTGGTGAATAATCAACTTTGCGGTTGTTTTGGCATACGCACGAAACAACCACTCAACAATACACCTCCTTGGCGAAGGCATAAATTACAATTACCGTAAAGTTACGCTTGTTTCAGGTGGCTTGTCAGATATTAAAGCGCACCGCTATGCTCGCCAAAAGGGAGCACAGTACAACATTCCTGTACATGGCCGGAATAAGCTTGCCGTTCAAAAGGAAGCAGCGTGAGTAAAGGTTTTTCATTTTAATTCTAAATAGTTCAAAAAACAGGTTTTGCGACCCGCAAAAACAAAAATTGACCTTTATTCTCGCACCTGATATTGTCGAATCATATATCAGGTTTTGAGAATGTTGTATTTCCTTAGAGAAGTCCTCTGATAGAAATCATTTGGGTGCAAAAGTAGCATAAAAAATCATTAATGCAATACTTTGAAAAGATTTATTTATAAACGGATGAGAATATCTCCCGACAAAAGATATTTGCGGCTACTTCTCAACAACATAGAATGGCACATTAGCGATGTAAGCTCGGAAAAATAAATTTATTTAGGTGTATTCAGGGTTGTTTTGTACATTTGCGATGGGTATAAAAATTGTACTCTCTTTATGAGGTGTTTGCTTAACATCAAAATCCGATTTTAATCGTGCCAACTATATTTTCCCGTATTTT
>JAITAP010000010.1 GCA_031284065.1 Prevotellaceae bacterium | reverse complement strand
TTGGCCTTAAAAACAAGCAAACGCTATGGTGAAAGAAATATTATTTGCGGGATTGGGCGGCGGTGCGGGAAGCATTTTGCGCTACCTCGCCTCGCGGGTTACGGCAAAGGCGGCGGCGTTCACGTTTCCTGTGGCAACGTTTGCCGTCAACGTGCTGGGGTGTTTTTTGGCAGGCGCGCTGGCGGGGGCGTCGCTGAGGGCGGGGTGGATGGGCGCTCCCCAAAGAGCCCTGCTGGTAACCGGATTTTGCGGAGGCTTCACCACCTTTTCGGCGTTTTCGCTGGAGAACGTGCAAATGTATCAGGCGGGCAGCTACGCAATGCTCGCCGTATATGTTGCCGCAAGCGTCGCGGCGGGGTTTGCCGCCGTGTGGGTGGGGGTAGCATTAACGTCTTGATTACACGCAAGCGTCCGGGTACATATTTACGAATTTTTTGATGACGATGACCAATAAAAACTAATAAAAAAAGGAGAAAAGCTTATGAAACAGGTACTGGAATTTTTTACGGCAAACAGCGCATTTTTTTTGGCGACGGCTGACGGCGACAGCCCGCGCGTGCGCCCGTTTGGGGTGCTGATTGAGGTAAACGGCAAGCTGGCGTTTTGCACAAGCAGCCAAAAGGACGTTTACCGGCAAATGCAGAAAAATCCCAACGTGGAGATTTGCAGCATGTCGCCGGATGGAACTTTTTACAGGGTGAGCGGCCGCGTGGAGCTGAGCAACTCGAAGGAGATTACCGAAAAATTTATTGAGGCCATGCCCGCGCTCGCCAGCATATACGCCGGAAAGGAGGACGCCCTGTCAGCGTGCATACTTGTTACCGCCACCGCTACGCGGCAAGGCGCAGCGGGCGGCAAGGAGGTAAGGACGCTGTACTGAGATGAAAAAGAGAGAGCTGGTTTCGGTAGTATTATTCTTTGATGTGATTCTGCTTGCAATGACAGGATTAGCGGCTGTGCTCGACGATTTAATCGGCGAAAAAGCCGAATTTATTGTCAAACTTGTACACTTTGTTGCAGGGCTGTTGTTTATTGTTCTTGCGGTCTATCACGTAATCTACAATTGGAAAGCGCTGAAGCTGTATATGAAAAAATTAAAATCGTGAGCCCAGCGTCCGTAGGGCGTTGCAGGGTGGTTGCGTTTTTCATTCCGTTAGGAATGAATCGCTCGGTAGAAATGGGCAAAGCCCCGTGTGCAACACATTCCGTTAGGAATGTGCCCACAAATGTTTCGGAAACATTCCTGCGGAATGTCGGCTTTGGCGGGGAACGATATTCTCTACCGAGCGTTCCACCCCTAACGGGATGGCGCAGGCGGGGCAGCGCAGACACACAAAAAGGGGAAGCGGCGGATTTAAAAAAACCGCCATTATAGCATAACAAATTGATTGTCAGATAAATAAAACAACCGGATTTTAGCCGGTCGATAAATGTAGAATACTTTTTACGCATTACAATTGGAAAATATTGCCAACATAGATAAGACCTTACTTGAAAACATCAAGTCAATAGTTTTGAAAGCACGGGAAAGCGTGTTTAAAAAAGTCAACGAGGAACTCCTTGCTACCTATTGGAACATTGGGAAAACAATAGTGGAAAGCGAGCAAAAAAACAACATTGACAACCAGACTTCGCGGCAAATAATTCTTCATCTTTCAAAGCAGCTTACCAATGAATTAGGGAAAGGATTTTCGAGGTCTAATTTATTCAATATGAAAAGATTCTACATAGAATATGCCGATGTCCAGACACTGTCTGGACACTTGAGTTGGTCGCATATTTGTGAGCTTTTGATTATTGAGGATAAAAACAAGCGAAGCTTTTACGAAAAAGAGTCTGTTAACTCTTCGTGGTCAATTAGAGAATTGAAAAGGCAAATAGACACTTCCCTTTACGAGCGTTTGTTGCTTTCATCGGGGGAGAGCCGTAAAGAAAAGGTGTTGGCGCTATCCCGAAGAGGGCAAGAAATAGCAAAAGCTGATGATATTCTGAAAAATCCGTACGTTTTTGAATTTTTGGGAATACCCGAAAACAAGCCATTGCTCGAAAAAGATTTGGAGGCTAAGCTAATCCGCCACCTCGAAAGCTTCTTGCTGGAGCTTGGCAGAGGATTTATGTTTGTTGGCTCTCAGCAGCGAATTACCATCAATAACACGCACTACTACGTTGACATGGTCTTTTACAACAAAATTCTGAAAGCCTATATTTTAATAGAGCTTAAAACAACCAAGCTGAGCATAGCGGACGGAGGGCAGCTAAATACGTACCTGAACTACTACAAAACAGAAGTCAACGATGAAAATGACAACCTTCCAATAGGCATTATTCTTTGCACGGAAAAAGATGAAATAACCGCTGAATACATCTTGGGCGGATTTGAGAACAGCGTGTTTGCTTCAAAATACACCACAATACTTCCTAACAAGCAAAAGCTGATAGCAGAGGTGACACAAATTATGAAAAAATAGCAACAAGCAAAAACAAATTGAAAGCCGAAATGAAAAAAGAAAGTAAAAAAGGCCAAGTGATAGAGCTCCTTTTTAAGATTTGCAAGCAACAAAACAACCTTGTTTTTCACAATGACTTGGTAAAAGATGCTTGCCGAAAAGTAGGCTTCGGCAACCCGTTTGACGTAACCAAGCTTGATAGTAAAGCAAAGCTGCCGGAGGTTTTGCTGAAAAACAACTATGCAATTATTCACATTGGAGGCGGGAAACATAAGTTCATTAAAGGTATCAATAAAGTTTTTCATGATTTTGAGCCCGTTCAGAAGAAAATAGATTGGGAGTATAAAAAGTCGATTCTTAACCAGTACAACTCAAGCGAGAGTAACATTCTTTCAGTGGCTAACAACCAAAGAATACTGCACCATTTTTTATTCGGCAAGGATACCGAATTTGACGATATTGATACTTTGAAACGCCCTAAAACCTATTTTCCTCACCGAACAAAAACTTCCTTTGAGTACTACTTTGGTAAAGGAACAAAAATGGAGCTGAAAAATATTCAAATAGAAGTTGACCTGACAATAGAGCTTCAAGGAACAATAGGGGTTTTTGAGGGTAAGAATGGAAAGCCTGACAGCTTTAGCGTTTACCAGATTTACCATCCATTTTTGTACTACTACAACGCAAACCGGAGTACTGCGCTGAAAGGCAAAATCAAAAATATTTATTGTGTTTACGTCGTTCACGAGCAGGCAAAGGGCAATGACACGCTACGGCTTTGGGCATATACGTTTGAGAACCCATTGGATATTACGACTATCAAATTCATAAAATCGGCATCATACAACTTAATTAATATCAACTAAAATGTTGACAGAATTTAGAAATAAAATTTTTCATGACGACGTAATGAACGTCATTAAAAAAATTCCGGACAACTCATTGGATATGGTTTATGGCGACCCTGACTATAACGTAGGAATCAACTATGCCGGAAAGAACTATACGCAGAAGTGGAACGATTACATTGACTGGTACGTTGAGCTGGCCAAAGAATGTATGCGCGTTTTGAAGCCAACAGGCAACTTGTTTATGCTAAACTACCCAAAGCAAAATGCGTACTTACGGGTAAAATATTTGGACGATAATGCGCATGATGTTTGCGACTACGTATGGGTGTATAACACAAACGTGGGGCATTCACCGCGAAAATTCACAACCGCCCACCGCAGTATTCTACACGCAACCAAAACAAGCGATAATGCGTTTTACAAAAATAACGTGGCTGTACCCTACCAAAATCCAACCGATAAGCGAATACTGGGACGTATTGCGGCAGGGCACACGGGACGTATGCCGTACAGCTGGTTTTACTACGATTTGGTTAAAAATGTAAGTAAAGATAAAACATTTCACTCTTGCCAAATTCCTTTGCCGCTGGTAGAGATGCTAATTAAGTCTTGCACGCAGGAGTACGACGACTGCTTTATTCTCTTTGGCGGGAGCGGGAGCGAGCTGGTTTTGTGCAAAAACCTGAAAAGAAACTACATCAGCTGCGAGCTGCACCCGGAGTACTATAGAATGATACTGGACAGGCTCGACAATGCAGGCGTAATAAAAACAGAGTATAAGTTAGATTTCAGAAAGCATGGAAATAGCGACGGTATTGCTCTGAACTTGTTTGAAAGCATAGAAAATACCGTGTGAAAAATTGTAAATTATTCTCATATTCCAAATATCAATAACAATTAACCAAAACAATTAATTCAAAAACCAATTATTAACCAGCCGCCCTGCGGGGCGCATCAACACAAAACATCATGAAAATTTACGAAACCGCTGTCCGCAACCCTATTTCTACCATCCTCATCTTTATCGGAGCGGTGGTGCTGGGATTCTTTTCCCTCAACAAGCTGTCCATCGACCTTTACCCCGACATGGAGATACCCTACCTCTCGGTAGTTACCTCCTACGTGGGGGCAAGCGCGGAGGATATTGAGCAAAACATTACGCGACGCATGGAGGACAACCTCAACACCGTGTCGCACCTCAAGAAAATTACCTCCAGCTCGCGCGAAAACATGTCGGTGGTGTCGCTGGAGTTTGAGTGGGGGGCTAACCTCGACGAGGCGGCCAACGACGTGCGCGACGCGCTGGGGCGGGTGGAGTCCTACCTGCCCGACGGCGCAGACAAGCCCCTCATCATCAAGCTTAGCACGAGCATGATGCCCATCATGCAGCTGACGGCCACCGCCAGCGAGAGCTACGAGGGGCTGTACAAAATGCTCGACGAAAAGGTGGCAAACCCCATCAACCGTATCGACGGCGTGGGGCAGGTGAGCATTAGCGGAGCGCCTACCCGCGAGGTGCAAATCAACGTTGACCCGCAAAAGATGGAGGCCTACCACCTCACCATTGAGCAGCTGGGGCAAATTATTGCCGCCGAAAACGCCAACATCCCCGCCGGCGCGATGGATATTGGCTCGGAGCGCATGTCGCTGCGCGTGGAGGGCGAGTTTACCCAGAGCCGGCAAATCCGGGATATTGTGGTGACGAACGTGGGAGGGCGCGAAATCCGCATGTCCGATATTGCCGCAGTTAAGGACACCATCAAAAAGATGACGGTGGAGGAAACCGTAAACGGGCATCGGGCGGTGCGCGTGGTCATCATGAAGCAGTCGGGCGCCAACTCGGTGGCCATCTGCGAAGCCATAGCCAAGTTCCTGCCCGAGCTGCAGGAAACGCTGCCCGACGACGTGAAGCTCAACATCCTCTACGACTCCTCCACGCACATTACCGAGAGCATCAACAGCCTCACCGAAACGGTGCTCTACGCTTTCATATTCGTCATTCTGGTGGTGCTGACGTTTCTGGGGCGCTGGCGGGCTACCATCATCATTGTCCTCACCATTCCGCTCTCGCTGCTCACGTGCTTCATCTACCTGATGCTCACGGGCGGCACGCTCAACATTATTTCGCTCAGCTCGCTCTCCATCGCCATCGGCATGGTGGTGGACGATGCCATCGTGGTGCTCGAAAATATCACGAAGCACCTTGAGCGAAAGGCGCGCCCCAACGACGCCGCCGTTTACGGCACCAACGAGGTGTGGCTCTCGGTGATTGCCGCCACGCTTACGATTATTGCCGTGTTCCTGCCCCTCACCATGCTGGGCGGCATGGCGGGCATCATGTTCAAGCAGCTGGGGTGGATTGTTACCATTGTGATTGCCACTTCGGTGATTGCCGCCGTTACCATTACCCCCATGCTCTCGGCGCGAATGTTGCGCTACAAGGCAACGCACACCTACAAGGGCACGGGCATTGTCTATAAGCCCATCGACTACGCGCTGACCAAGATAGACGTCGGCTACGCCCGTATGCTGGGCTGGGTGGTGCGCCACAAGGCCGTAACCATTACCGTGTCGCTCCTGCTCTTTATTTCCAGCCTGTTCCTGCTAAGCCTGGTGCCCACCGACTTTATGCCCTCCTCCGACGAGGGGCGCGTATCGGCAACGGTGGAGCTGCCGGTCAACTTTAACCTTGAGGAAACGAGCGCCATTGCGCACCAGCTGGAGGCAGCGTTTCACGACAGCTGCCCGTCCGAAATAAAGTTCATCTCGGTGAGCGCGGGAGCCGACGATCAGGCGGGCTTTGCCGCCCTGTTCGGAAACTCCGGCGTGAACCAGATTTCGTACAACATTACGCTGGTTGACCGCAAAGACCGCACGCGCACGCAGAACGAAATAGGCGAGGTGCTGCGCAACATTATCAAGCGCGTGCCGGAGGTAGAAAAGTACTCGGTGGGCGGCGGCGGAATGGGCGGCGGAATGGGAAACAGCACGGTGGACGTGAAGGTGTATGGCCACGACTTTGAGCAGACCGGAAAAATAGCCTCCGAGCTGGCCGAAAAAATGCGCGACGTGCCCGGCGCGCGCGACGTGAACGTGAGCCGCGAAAAGATGAAGGTGGAAATGCGGGTGGACTTTGACCGGCAAAAGCTGGCCAAGTTTGGCGTCAACACCGCCACCGCCGCCAGCTACGTGCGCAACCGCATCAACGGGCTTACCGCCTCGCTCTACCGCGAGGACGGCGAGGAGTACGACATTGTGGTGCGCTACGCCGAGCCGTTCCGCACCTCCGTGTCGGACATTCAAAACATTCTCCTCTACAACAGCGCGGGGCAGGCCATCCGCCTGAGCGAGGTGGCCACAGTGGTGGAGCGGTTTACCCCGCCCATCATTGAGCGCGAAGACCGGCAGCGCGTGGTTACCGTGTCGGCGTCGCTGGCGCCGGAGGCAACGCTGGGAGATGTTGCCACAGGCGCGCGCGCAGGCATCCGCCAGCTCAACATCCCGCAGGGCGTGGCGGTGGCGGTGGCCGGCACGGTGGAAGACCAGGAGGAGTCGTTTGCCGACATGGTAACCCTCATGCTGCTCATCATTCTGCTGGTGTACATTGTCATGGCGGCACAGTTTGAGTCGCTTGGCAAGCCGCTCATCATCATGGTGTCCATCCTGTTTGCTTTCACGGGCGTGTTCCTTGCCCTGTGGCTAACGGGCACCTCGCTCAGCATAATTGCCCTCATCGGCGCGATTATGCTGGTGGGCATTGTGGTGAAAAACGGTATTGTGATAGTCGATTTCACCAACCTGCAACGCGAACGCGGCATGGCGCTCCACGAGGCGGTGATAACGTCGGGCAAGTCGCGCCTGCGCCCCGTGCTGATGACCTCGCTCACCACCATACTGGGCATGATACCGCTCGCCTTTGGAAGCGGCGAAGGCTCGGAAATGTGGCAGCCTATGGGTATCGCCATCATCGGAGGCCTCACCTTCTCCACCCTGATGACGCTGCTGGTGGTGCCCGCCCTCTACGCCGCCTTCAACTTCGGGCGCGGAAAAAAGGTGCGCAAGGCAAACCGGGTGGAGGTAGAGGAATAATGAACAATGAATAATGAGCAATGAATGAATAATGAGCAATAACGAGTAAAAAAAACGCATACCTAATGAAAACGGGAAACTTCGACGTTATGCTGTGGGCAATAGTTATAGCTGCTTTGGCGGCGCTGATATGCGTCTTTGCCGTCGGGCGAGCCTGCGGCAACCCTCAGGCATCGGCGGAGGCGGAGGCGGCGGTCGCGCCGCCCGAAAAGGTTGACTTGGGGCGGGCGCTGATTGTGTACTACTCCTTTAGCGGCAAAACGGCGGAGGTGGCAACGCTCATACAGGAGGCAACGGGCGGAACGCTGCATAGAATCGAAACAACGCAGACCTACTCGTCGCTACCGGTTATCCGTGCGCTGGAGGCAAAAGGCGAGGTGGAGGGCGACAAGCTGCCCGAGCTGCAAGCTCCCGCCCCCGATGCGAGCGAGTACGACCTCATTCTGGTAGGCTCTCCCGTGTGGCGGCACACCATTTCGCCGCCAACGCTCTCCTTTTTGGAGCAGTACGATTTCAAAGGCAAAAAGGTGGCGGCCTTTGCCACCAACAAGGGCAACGTGGGAGATTTCTTTACGCTGTTTGAGCAAAAGTTGCGCCACGCGCAGCTCCTGCAAGGCGAAGAGTTCAACAACAAGCTGTCGGGCACGCCGGCGCTCCGCAGCAAGGTGGAGGCATGGCTAAAGCAGCTGAAAACGCTGTAGCCGGAAACCCCCTCGACAGGGCTTGGAACCCTTGTCAGGCTTGGAGCCAGCCCCGCCGGGCTAAGTCAGGAGGAGCCGCAAGGCGATATTTTATCTTTGTTTTAGGATAAGTTAGCGTATCCGTTGTGCAGCTTGCTTGCGCGTGCGCACGAAACATGTATTTTTGTGCGCATAACAATAACGATTAAACGTAAAAATACTATGTCGGCAATCAGGCTAAATTTGCTCATTGAGCAGAGCGTTGTTGAGAAAATGAAAGAATACGTTGCGCAACGCCATACCTCCATCAGCAAGGTGGTAGAGAACATGTTTTTGGCGATAACCAACAGCGAAGAGAGCGATAAGCTGGAAATCAGCCCGTTCGTAAAATCGCTAAGCTTAGATAATATAAAGCTGCCCGATGATTTTGACTACAAAAAAGAGTTGGCTAAAAAGTGGAAAGTTCAGCGTACCGCCGCTAAGCGTTTAGATAAAAAAACGAGCCGGTGGGCGAAAAGTGAAAGTTGAAAAACGATGATAGAACGAAAACCATACATGCAGCGGCTGCGCGACTGGAAAGACCGGCACATTATCAAAGTTGTTACGGGGATGCGGCGTAGCGGCAAGTCCACCTTGCTCGAAATGCTTGCCGGTGAAATACGGCAAAGCGCCGGAGAAAGCCGGGTGCAGCTCTACAACTTTGAAGACCCCGATACGCTGGGCATAGGCGGATACAAGGCGGTTTACGACTACATCAAGGCGCGGCTTGCGGGCGATGCAATGAACTATATTTTTCTTGATGAGGTGCAAAATGTAGCGCAGTTTGAGCGGCTCATTGACGGGCTGTACATCAAAAAAAATGTAGATTTGTACGTTACCGGCTCCAACGCCTACCTGCTTTCGAGCGAGCTGGCAACTTTGCTCACAGGGCGGCATGTCGAAATCAATATCCTGCCTTTCTCCTTTGGAGAGTACTGCGATTTTATAAGCCACGAGGAGGAAGCTTCGCCAAATTCCCAAAACTTTACAAAAAGTGAACTTTTTGGGAATTTCATTTACAGCGGAGGCATTCCTCAGGTCGTAGATTTTGCGCAAACGTCTATGCTACAATCCGATGACATGTTGAGAAGCATACTGAGTGCCATAATCGAAAAAGATATTTTCAGGCGGCGGGGTATTTACAATAAATCTAATTTCCAAAAAATTGTTGATTTCGTTTTCGATTCGGTAGGGTCGTATATTTCACCCAGCTCGCTATCAAAATCCCTCAAAAATGATGGGTATGTACTTGACCCCAAAACTATTGCCGGATACTTGTACGATTTGTCTTCTGCCTATCTTTTGTACAGGGTTCCGCGATACGACGTAAAAGGGAAAAAGTTGCTGCAAACGCTTGACAAATACTACCTGGCTGATACCGGATTCAGAAAAATGCGGCTGGGGAAGAAATCCGGCGAAGACAGAGGGCATTTGCTCGAGAATGTTGTTTATCTGGAGCTCCGCCGTCGAAACCGCGAAGTATATGCAGGAAAATTGCGCGACAAGGAGATAGATTTTGTGGCGATAGACGGCGAAGGGAATGTTTCTTACTATCAGGTGGCTTACTCGGCGCTGGACGAGCATACTCTGGAGCGCGAACTCGCGCCGCTGAGGGCAATAGGAGATTCAAACCCAAAATATCTGATTTCTGCCGATTGGGACGCTAACCCGGTGTATGACGGAATCAGAAAGGTACATGCAGCCAGCTGGCTGCTGAGTAGCTAATGCGTTAGCAAGGCGCGGCGGGCGGTTGATTTTTTTCGCTACTTTTACACGGGTGTTAAAATATAAAGTAAGATGGTAAGATGAGTACAGATGTTGATATGAGGTACAGCTTTCTGTGGGACGAAGAGCCTGCCGACGAGCAACTCCAAGCGCGTATGCGGGAAGTAGGCGAGGACGTCCGCCGCGAAAGCAAGCAGCTCGAGCCGCTGGTAAAAGATAAGCCGGAAGAAGAATACGCGCGCGCCCTTGCCGCCCGCCAAAAACAACACTAAATGAAGCGAAAAGTACTATCCATATTTTGCTGCGTTGCAGGCGCAGCGTGCTACGGTGAGGAGCGGGACTCCTCGCTTGCTGCGGGCGTCGGCTTTTGGGGGGGAGTTGCCGTTACAAGCCGCTGGGGGCGGCCGTTCTGGGCAGACATGCACTCCACCATTACGCGCGGCGAGGTAGCCTACGCCACCAACAGCCCCGAGTACGATTGGGCAGGCAAGGGCGGACGCTATCGCCCCTATCTGTTCGCCAACCTTGGCGCGGACTTGCCGACGTGGTCGGGCGATTTCGCCGGCGGCAAGTACGGCCTGAGCGTTACCGTGCCCTTTATGATAGACGTGTGGGAAGACATATTTGAGCGCACCACCGCGCCCGTCATCAACACCGCCTACCGCTTTGGGCTGCCTGAGGTGGGGCTTCTGCGCAGGCTGCAAACGCCGTGGATGGGGGTAAAAAACTTTGCCGTTCGCTTTTCGCCGCTCAAGCACGAGTGCACGCACATTGGCGACGAGCTCACCATTTACCGCAAAAACGACACCATGTCCATCACGCGCGTCAACGTATCGTACAACTACTTTGAGCTGGCGCTCACCCTCAACGACCCCGACGGCTCGCTCAGGAGAAACCACTCCCTGCGGCTGGGACTGCTGGCGGTGTACGACTACAAGCGCGGATGGTACAACATTTTGCCCCAAGAGGCCGACACGTCGCTGGTGCTGCCCGCCAACAGGCCTGTTGAGTGGTACGTGCAGTACCAGTACCAGACCAACACCTCGCGGCGCAACTTTCAGGGCATTGCCTCCGTTGAGCTGCGGGGCAGGGAGCGGTACAACTACCCTTTTTCCTACTCCGGCAAGCTGGGCGACTTTTTGGAGCAACACGACGAAGTTAAAAAAAGGTTGAACAGCGTCGAAGAGAGGCTGTGCACCAACATTTTTGTCGGGGTGCGCTACTGCAACCCCAAGCGTAGCGGGTACTTCTCAAAAATAGGGCTCGGCGTGCGCTACTACAACGGGCTAAACCCCTACGGGCAATTCCGCTCGCTGCCCCTGTACCGGCAATTCGGAGTGGCGCTGATTTTTGAGTAAGAGAAGCAATTGTCGGAAATGCACTAAAATAAAAAGTAGAATTTGCGGAATTGAACATCGTACAAAAAGGGCTTGGCGGGGAGTAAAAATATCCATAGAGTTTATTAGACTTTATGTAATAGTTAGCATGTTATTCGTTGCAACAAAGTCACTTTTACGGAAAAAAAATTGTACGCTATGTCAGACACAAACGCCTCAAACATTATCATCTACAACACCGACGACGGCAGGTGTGGCGGAGATTGTAGCGAAGCATTTGTTTTTGTAGTGATTAATCGTAATTTTGTATCAATCTAAAAAAATCATGCAAACCATACAGCTAAAAAACAGCATTATTTCGTGGGTAGCCGCATTGAACGACAAAAAATTAGTTGGCGAGCTATACCAATGGGTTATGTCAAAGGAAAAAGAAGATGCCGCTGCTGCTCAAGCGGGATTTGTTCCTCCGAGGCGCACGGGAAAATTGACCGAAGGCTACGGCATTTGGGCAGACGATACGGCAGAGGACATTACAGGTTATCGTAAAAATATATGGCAAACCGAAAAAAATATCTGGTAGATACCTCTGTTGTTATTGCGATGTTTCGCCGAAACGAAAATGCTAAAAAAGCATTGGATAGCCTTAAGCAAGAGGACGCTTTTATATGCGATATTTCCATCCGGTCAGCCACAGCTTATGCTGCCGGATTGTTTAATTGCGGCTTATGCTTTATCGTACAAAATGGAATTGCTAACATTCAACAAAAAGGATTTTGATTTTATACAAGGAATTTCCATTCATCCAATGAGCAAGTAGCCAATACTCAAAAGCTATATCATTACCTTGATTAAGTTTTGGGTACAGGTCGAATTTTGTACTTTTACGGAAAAAAATTGTAACTTATGCCAAACGCAAACGCCTCAAACATTATCATCTACAACACCGACGACGGCAGGGCTTCCGTTACGCTGTTGGCAAAGGACGGCAACGTGTGGATGAACCAGCAGCAGCTGGCGGAACTTTTTGACACCTCAAAGCAAAATATCAGCTTTCACATCGTTAATATTTTGCAGGAGAATGAATTAAATGCCAATTCAGTTGTCAAGGAATATTTGACAACTGCCGCCGACGGCAAGAACTATAGCGTTACGTTTTACAGCTTGGACATGATTTTGGCAATTGGGTTTCGCGTGAGGAGCAGGCGGGGAACGCAATTCAGGAGGTGGGCAAACCACAACCTGAAGGAGTACATGATTAAGGGCTTTGCGATAGACGACCGGCGGCTGAAAAACCCTGACGGCCGCCCCGACTACTTCGACGAGCTGCTTGCCCGCATACGCGATATTAGGGCTTCCGAAAAGCGCTTTTACCAAAAAGTCCGCGACTTGTTTGCCTTGTCAAGCGATTACGACGCAAGCGATAAGGCGACGCAAATGTTCTTTGCCGAAACGCAAAATAAGCTCCTGTACGCCATTACGGGAAAAACCGCCGCCGAGCTTGTCGTTTCCCGCGCCAACGCAGGGCAACCCAACATGGCGCTCGCCAGCTGGCAAGGGAAGATAGTCCGGAAGCAGGATATTTATGTTGCCAAAAACTACCTGACCGAGGCGGAGCTGGACAAGCTGAACCGCTTTGTTGTGGTGTTTCTCGAAACCGCCGAGCTGCGGGCGGCAGACCGGAAAGATGTTACCATGCAGTTTTGGCGCGAAAATGTGGACAAGATTATTTTGCTCAACGACAAGGCAATATTGCAGGGCAAAGGCTCTGTGAGCAGCCTGCAAATGGAAAAGTACGTGGACGGCGTATATGCTCAGTTCGACAGCGCACGGAAGCAGCTGGAGCAGCGCAACGCCGACGAAGACGATATGAGGGAGCTGGAGCAAAAGGTGAAAGAGGTGAAAAATACGCAAAAACCATAAAAACATAAGTTGATATGCTAAATTCATTGTACATAAAAAACTACCGAAATCTAAAGGCGCTGAAAATAGATTCCGTTGCCCAAGTAAACTTGATTACGGGGAAAAATAACACCGGTAAGTCAACCATTTTGGAAGCAATTGCCATTTACGCGAGCAGGGGAGATTTATACTGTATTTTGCAGCTACTGAAAGAACGTGGAGAATACTTTAGCCAACCCGAATATAGCGTAGGATTCAGCGCTCCCTTGCTATCGTCGCTTTTCTCCGGTAGAATTATGGATTTTAGCGCAGGGGGTTCCATTCTAATTGAGGGTAAAATAGGTAATATTTCCCATGCGGCAGAGCCGCTTCCGAGCAAATCTGTTGGCTTACGGTTTGCTAAGTATGTGGACGAGCTTCAAAAAAACGAGCAGGGCAACAATGTCGTAAAAGGAAAATACCTTTCTGCCAACGAATGCCATGCCGCAGAGGTCGGCAGCAAAATCAAATTTGAGGTAACCGTTGACGGGCATCTCGCTATATCTGTAGATCTTGACTTCCCGAGATATGTGTCTAAGAGTTTTTCGGCTGAGACGAAATTTCAGCTCATTAGAACCGGAAGTATTGACGAAGAGATAAACGGGGAGTTATTCGATAGTATCGCGCTGACCCCAAAAGAGCAGTACGTTGTTGACGCGCTAAGGATAGTAGAACCTCACGCGGAGAGGATAGCGTTTGTTAAGGTTGAAAATTCTCCAGCAAGAAGCGCGGTAGTGCGCTTGTCCAACGCAACCGAGGTGCTCCCCCTGAAAAGCATGGGCGACGGAATTAACCGCATACTGACCATCATCTTGGCGTTGGTCAACGTAGAAGGCGGTTTTTTGCTGGTTGACGAATTTGAAAACGGGCTGCACTACAGCGTGCAGGAAAAACTGTGGAAAATTATTTTTACGCTGGCAAAGTTGCTGCATGTTCAAGTTTTTGTAACCACCCACAGCCGCGATTGTATTTCCACTTTCGAAAAAGTGGCGAACAGCTCGGAGAGCAGCGCCACCGGCAAACTTATCAGGCTGGACAACGTAAACGGCAGCATACGGCAAGTTGAATTTCGCCCCGACGAGTTGAAAATCGCCGGCGAGCAAGAAATTGAAATCAGATGAAAGCAAAAGAAGAGTTTACCAAAAAACTTCTGGTGGAAGGTAACGATGACCGGCACGTTATGCTGGCGCTACGCGACCGGCACAATCTCCCTAAAGATTTTGACGTGATTGACTGCGGAGGTATTGACAATCTCGAAAAAAGGATACCTGTCACGTTTAAAGTATCCGGAATTGAGGCTGTGGGAATTATTATAGACGCCGACGAAAACTTGCAGCTTCGCTGGAGCGCCTTGAGGAGCCGCCTTTCGGCAGCGGGCTTTGATATGCCGGATAGCCTGCCCAAAGCGGGCTTGATTGTAGAAAATGACCTGTACAGGGCAGGCCTGTGGATAATGCCGGATAACAACGCCAGCGGTATGCTGGAAGATTTTGTTTCGCTTTTAATACCCAAAAACGATGCGCTGCTGCCGGTTGTGCAGTCAACGCTAAGTAGCATAGAAGCACAGAAGCTGAACAAGTATGCGCTTGCTCACAAGTCAAAAGCGGCTATTCACACATGGCTGGCATGGCAGGAAACACCCGGAACTCCCATCGGCCTAAGCATTACAAAGAAGTACCTGACGGCTACCGACGCTGCATGTCAGGCGTTTGTGGAGTGGATAAAAAAATTGTTTGGGTAACCGGAGAGATGAAAAAAAACGAGTAGCGAATACGCAAATGAGCTGGATGTACCTTTTTCTTGCGGGGCTGTTTGAGGTGGGCTGGCCTCTGGGCTTCAAGCTTTCGCAAACGCCCGGACGCTCAAAGTTGCTGTGGCTGGCGGCGGCTATCATTTCCATGGGCATAAGCGGCGCGTTGCTGTGGCTTGCCCAGCGCACCATCCCCATTGGCACGGCGTACGCCGTGTGGACGGGTATCGGCGCGGTGGGAACGTTGCTCATTGGCATTTTCTTTTTCGGCGACTCGGCTTCGGTGTGGCGCATGGTATCGGCGTTGCTCATTGTGGTGGGCATTGTGGGGCTGAAGCTGGCGCACTGACGGGAAAATTGTATCCACGAATTTGTTCGGTATAATTTTTTTGGTTCACGAATTTTCACTAATTTTTTTCGTGGTAATCCGGATGATTTCTATAATTCGTGTAATTCGTGGACAGATTATCAAATGTAGCATGAGAGCCCTGATATTGGATTTTGACGGAACGTTGGCAGACACGAAGTCGAGCATCGTTGCAACCATGCAGCATACGCTACGCGAAATGGGGCTGGACGCTGTTGACGAAAGCGAAATTTGCAGGCGCATAGGCTTGCCGCTCGAAAGCGCCTTTGCGGAGCTCGCCGGCTTGCGGGGAGAGCTGCTGCTAAAAGCGGTTGGCTTGTACAGGGAAAGGTACGGCAGCGTTGGCTTTAGTCAGGTAACGCTTTTTCCCAATGTGGAGCCCACGCTGGCGTACTGCCACCGCCGACGTGCAGGCATAGCGGTAGCCTCCGGCAAGGGAAAGGCTGCGCTTGCGGCGTTGCTTGAGCGTCTTGGCGTAAGCCGGTACATTGCAGCCGTGTATGGCGAGCAGGATGTTGCGCGCCAAAAACCTGCGCCGGACGCGGCGCTAATGGCAGTGCAGGCTTTGGGGTGCAGCCCGAGCGAAACCCTTGTGGCAGGCGACACGGTGTACGACGTGCGAATGGGGCGGGAGGCAGGGTGCAAAACCTGCGCCGTGCTGTACGGCAACGGCACGCCGGAGGAGCTGAAGCGCGAGCAGCCGGACTATACGATAAACGATTTTGGAGAGTTAGTACAATTTTTTTAATCTTTAATTTTTAATAGCATGAAAGCAGTATTTATTTCTTACGGACAATCGCTGATAGAGCCTGTAGAGCATCTTTTGGACAAGCTGCACATTCGCGGCTTTACCCGCTGGATGGAAACGTTTGGGCGCGGCAGCGAGCGCGGCGAGCCGCACTACGGCACGCACGCCTGGCCCTCAAAAAACGCCTCAACCCTCGCCATCGTAGGCGACGACGAGGCAAAACATCTTTTGGAAGCCCTCCGCCACCTCAACGAGCAAGCCGATGAGCAGGGGCTGAACGCCTTTGTCTGGACGGTGGAAGACAAAATGTAGCGAAGGGCGAAAGCATAATTTCGCAGGAGTACGTTAAAATTGTAGCTACGCTATGCTTGAAGCAATTTCACCGGAAAATATTTTGTTCCTCGACATCGAAACGGTGCCGGCGTACCTTTCGTTTGCCGATATGCCGGAGAATTTTCGCGACCTGTGGGACAAGAAATCCGCATACATCCGCAAGCCCGAGCAAACCGCTGAGGACGTTTACGGGCGGGCGGGAATTTACGCCGAATTTGGAAAAATTATCTGCATTTCGGCGGGGTACACCGTGCTGCAAGACGACGGACGGCGGATATTTCGCGTCAAATCGTTTTCTGGCGACGACGAAAAGGCGTTGCTCGAAGAGTTTTGTCAAACGCTCGTCAAGTTTTACGGCGCAAAGCCGGGCGCACTCCTGTGCGCCCACAACGGGCGGGAATTTGACTTCCCCTACATTGCCCGCCGCATGTTGGTGAAAGGAATAAAGCTGCCGCCAATGCTCAACGTGCACGGGAGAAAGCCCTGGGAGCTTACCTTTCTCGACACAATGGAGCTGTGGAAGTTTGGCGACTACAAGCACTTCATTTCGCTCAACCTGATGGCGGCGCTGTTTGACGTTCCCACCCCCAAAGACGACATTGACGGCAGCATGGTGGCGGATGTTTACTACAAGGAGCACGACCTGCCGCGCATAGCGACGTACTGCGAAAAGGATGTGCTGACTGTGGCGCGGCTGCTGCTCAAGCTGCGCGGAGACAGCAACGAAATTGCAGAGGTGAGAAGTATAGTGTAACCCCAAGCGGAGCGCGATTTTTCCTTGCACGTCATATCGAAACGTTTCGAGGCTTACCCGGTCTTTGTTCTTTCTTGGCTTTGCCTCAGGGCAGGGGCGGTTCGTGAACCGCCCCCTTCGCGCCGCCTGTGGCTTGGGGTCGCGGTCTTCGCAGGTCAATGATTGCGGGAGACGCGCGGCCGTGCGTCTCTACGTGAGGCCTGATTCAAAAAACAAAACAGCCTCAGTAGCGCTGTTTTCAAAGAAAATTGCTACATTTGCAGCGGAATTAAGCAAGTGAAAAACTTCTAAACATTAAAGAATTATGCAAAGCATAGACACGTACAACTTTAGCGGCAAACGCGCTATCATTCGCGTGGATTTCAACGTCCCGCTAAACGAAAAATTCGAGGTAACCGACGATACGCGTATTCGCGCGGCTATCCCCACGCTCAAAAAAGCGCTCGCCGGTGGCGGCGCTGTCATCCTGATGTCGCACTTGGGTCGGCCAAAGGGCGCAACGGACAAGTTTTCGCTCAGGCACATTATCGGCGCGGTGGAGCAACGCCTCGGCGCAAAGCTGCTGTTTGCCTCCGACTGTCTCGGCGCTGAGGCTGCCGAAAAATCCAAAAGCCTGAAGCCCGGCGAGGTGCTGCTGCTCGAAAACCTGCGCTTCTACGCGGAGGAGGAGGGAAAGCCTCGGGGCTTGGCCGAAGACGCTTCGGACGAGGAAAAAAAGGCGGCAAAGGCTGCCCTCAAGGCAAAGCAAAAGGAGTTTACCAAAACGCTTGCCTCGTACGCCGACTGCTACATCAACGACGCCTTTGGCACGGCGCACCGGGCGCACGCTTCTACGGCGCTCATTGCCGAGTACTTCCCCAACGACAAAATGTTTGGCTACGTGATGGAAGGCGAAATAAAAGCGGTGGACAAGGTGATGAAAAGCCCCGCCCACCCGTTTACGGCAGTGCTCGGCGGCTCTAAGGTGTCGTCAAAAATTACCATCATCGAGCAGCTCCTCAAAAAGGTGGATAACCTCATCATTGGCGGCGGCATGACGTTCACCTTTGCCAAAGCGCAAGGCGGAAAAATCGGCAACTCCATTTGCGAAAACGACCAGCTCGACCTTGCCCTGCGCCTGATAGACGAGGCAAAGGAGAGGGGCGTAAACCTCTACTTCCCCGACGAGGAAGTCATTGCCGACAAGTTTGCCGAAGACGCGAACACCAAAATCGCTCCCGCCAACGACATTCCCGACGGCTGGCAAGGGCTGGACGCTTCGGAAGCCGCCGTTGCCAAGTGGAAAGACGTGCTGCTGTCGTCAAAAACCATCCTGTGGAACGGGCCTGTTGGCGTGTTTGAGATAGAAAAATTTGCCAAGGGCACCGACGCTATCGCCAAGCTTATTGCCGACGCTACGCAGGCAGGCGCGTACTCGCTGGTGGGCGGCGGCGACTCGGTGGCAGCCGTCAACAAGCTGGGCTACGCCAGCAAGGTGAGCTACGTCTCAACCGGCGGCGGAGCTTTGCTCGAGTACATGGAGGGCATAGAGCTCCCCGGTATAAAGGCAATCAAAGAGTAAACTTTTGGCCGCTGAAAGTTGAAAGCTATGTTATGGCTTGCGCCGGGCAAGTCCCGCAGGGACGACACTTCCAGACCTCACCCCCGACCCCTCTCCAAAGGAGAGGGGAGCAGGGATGAGGTCTCCGGAGGAGAACTTCCGCCGTAGCTAAGGGCTGAAAGCCCGAAATCAATAGCGTAGGGCAACGCCCTACGAAAAAAATGCGATACGTCCGCCTCAAGCCCCAACGGGGCGTAGTCAATTTGCGGGAATAAACGAGCTACGCCCCGTTGGGGCTTGGGGGTGGCGCGGCGTTCCTGATGGAACTTTTTCGGCGTAAGCCATAATTTTCAATTTTCAACTCTTCACATTTGCTTCCTCAACCTTTCATACGCCGGATGCAATCCCTGTTGGGCGCTGATAGCGGTGCGTTTTTCGAGGCGTTGCGTGAGAGCCCGCCCGTAAGCATACGCTTGAACCGCTCCAAAGGGGTTTTGCCCGCCTGCGATTTCACCCGGCAAGTTCCCTGGTGCGATAGCGGGCGCTACCTTGCGCAGCGGCCTGTGTTTACGCTCGACCCGCTGCTGCACGGCGGCGCGTACTACGTGCAGGAGGCGGCGTCTATGGCGTTGTCGCAGGTGGCGTTGCAGCTGCTGCAAAAGGAAGAGCTGAAGGCGCTCGACCTCTGCGCCTCGCCGGGCGGAAAAGCCACGCTGCTGGCCGATTTTTTGCCGCCGGGCAGCCTGCTGGTCGCCAACGAAGCCATCCGCAGCCGCGTGGGTGCGCTGACGGAAAACGTAGCCAAGTGGGGTAACGCGCACGTGCTGGTTACGCACAACGACCCCAGAGATTTTGCGCGGCTACCCGGCTTTTTCGACGCTATCTTTGTGGATGCGCCCTGCTCCGGAGAGGGAATGTTTCGCAAGGACGCGAACGCCGCAGGAGTGTGGAGCGAAGCGGGCGTGCAGCTCTGCGCGGAGCGTCAGCGGCGTATCGTGGCGGACGCGTGGAGCGCGCTCAAGGCCGGCGGATACCTCGTGTACACTACCTGCACGTTCAACGTTCGGGAAAACGAGGAAAACGTGCTGTGGATGGCGAACGAGCTGGGGGCAACCGGCGTGGAAATCGCGCTGAAAAAGGAATGGGGCGTAACGCCAACGAGCGAGTTGGGGCTTAACCTTGCAAAGGACGCGCTCGGCTACCGCTTTTTCCCCCACAAAACGCCCGGCGAGGGCTTTTTTATGGCGGTGTTGCAAAAAAACTCCGGAGCCGACGGCGGCAGCCCGCCTCTTCGCGCGCAGGACAAGGCGTTAAGGGCAAGCGCGAACATTCCCCACGAGCTGAGGCGTTGGATTTTGAACCCCGACGATTTTGTTTTTGTCCGCGCGGAGCGGCACGTGAACGCCATTCCGGTGCGCACCCACCGCTGGGTGCGCCTCCTGTCAAACCTCCTGAGCGTTGTTCGGGAGGGCGTAGCCGTAGCCGAAGTCAAGGGCAGCGACTGCGTTCCCCACGCGGCGTTGGCGCTATCCACTGCGCTCAACCCCGACGCTTTCCCCGCCGTTGACTTGGATTTACGCCGTGCGCAGCAATTCCTCAAAAAGGAAAGCATTGCCGGAACGCCGCAGCGCAAAGGATTTGAGCTGATACGCTACAGCGGGCTGCCGCTGGGCTTTATCAAAAATCTGGGCAACCGCTGCAACAACCTCTTCCCGCAGGAGTGGCGAATTAGGTTAATGATTAATGAACAATGATTAGTGATTAATTCTTTTAATGAATATCGTATTGCATGGCCTGATAAAAAACAAGTATCTTTGGGGCATACATTAAAGCGTCATATTGATATGAATTTATTAACGATAATCATTATGTTTTATTCAGGATTGATATCACCCGATGAATGGCTGCAAAAGATTGCAGAATCGTTTGACTCCGTAATAGAAGAGAACAGAGTTATTCTAAACCCTGTTCAGGGGAAAGGATATGTTGAACTCCATTCTATAGAAACAGGATTCGATGTGGCATTGACAGATATTGTACGATATAAAGACTTCTCTTATTATCGAGAAAAATCGGATTATAACGGCGTTATGATTAAATACCTTGTAGAAACGCCTACCGTTTTTTCACTAATCAATACAGACAAAGAAAAGCATATAATCAGTGAAGAAGGAATTTACTTTTCTACGTCTGATTATCCTGAAACAGTACACACAAAAGCAGGGTATCGTTATAAAATATTAACTGTTTTACTCTCGTTTGAATGGATAAAGAAATATCATAAAGATTATTCTTTTATCTTGAACACCGGCACGATAGAACACTCCGTATTTGCTTTTGAGAAAGTGAATACACATATTCAACAACTTGTATCTAATATTTTTGACACCAGCGAAAGTGAACCATCATACAAAGAGCTTCGAGTAAAAGCGTATGGAATTGAACTATTAACAAGAATAATAGATTTATTTGATTATCGTAAGAATATAGGGACGACACTTGATTAACCGTAGGCTTTAGCCTAATGCCATTGAGTTAAGGGCTGAAAGCCCGCAATCATTAGCGTAGGGCAACGCCCTACGAACGCCGCGCCCCCGCGCCTCCCCAAGCCCTGAAAGGGCGAAATCCGTTTTTCCGCAAATTGATT
>JAITAP010000265.1 GCA_031284065.1 Prevotellaceae bacterium | reverse complement strand
TGCCGGACGAGCGTATAAAGAGCCTGCTGAAGTAAGCAAAATGTTTGGGGCGTAAATCTTTTGTTTTTTCCATCCACGAATTACGCGAATTATACAGCGGCAACGAGCGGGGTAGCGCGCAGGGGCGGTTCGCAAACCGCCCTTGCTGCAAGGCAGATTTTTCATCCCCACAGGTCGTCGTCCTGCGGGGATGAAAATTGTAATTGTCCTTTCAAAAATTCTAATTCATCAGCTGCCCAGCGCCACCATGCACACGCCCGCTATCATACCGCAAATGATAGCCAGCTTACGCCATACGTGTTGCTCCTTGAAGCAAAGAGCGCCCACCAAAAAGGGCACAACCACGCTGCAACGCCGCAACGCCGACACAATGGCCACCAGCGAATCTGGCTCGGCAAGCGCGTAGAAGTACACGAAATCGGCCAGGGCAAGGCAAAAGCCAATGAGCGGAATAGTCCACCGAAAAAAGAGCTTGTTTTCACGGCGCACAGGCCACCACTTGAGCCGCAGGAACGGAAGCAAAACCACCGTCATGTAGATGTTGAACCACGCCTGCATGGTGTTTTTGGGGATGCCCACGTTTGATAGCAGGTACTTGTCGTACAGCCCGCTTACGGCGGCAAAAAAGGTGCCGATGTAGAGGCAAATCATCCACTTGTTGCGCACAAAGGAGATGCTTTCCATTTTGCCTGTCTTGGAAAACAGCCAAAAGAAAATCACCGTAACCGCCACGCCCGCCCACTGCATGGCGTTGAGCGATTCGCCCAGCAGCGTAACCGCCCCCAGCAGCGTGAGCAGCGGCGAGGTAGCGCGTACGGGCGACACAATGGTAATGGGCAGGTAGCGCATGGCGTAGTACGACAGCACCCACGACGCGCCCACAATGGATGACTTTACGAACGTAAGCGCATGTTGCTCCCACGTCATGCGCGGCATGTAGAGCAGCGAAAGCGCATTGGGAGCAACTTCGGAGACAATCAGAAAGGGGGTGAAGACAAGCGCACCCGACAGCGAGGCAAGGTACAGCACCGGCAGCACTGCGTTGCCGCGCAGCGACAGCTTCTTAAGCACGTCGTATCCGCCCAGCAGCAGCGCGGATATAATCGAAAGAGAAATCCACATTTTGACAATAGTATATGGCCGTTTTAGCCGTTTTTTTGGCCGCAAATTTACGCTAATTTTTCGACGCGCTATTACAGCATCCAAAAAATAATTATCGCTTTCGCAGGCGTATTTTGAGCTTACCGCACTCCGCAGGAATGGACAAAAATGCTGACTTGGTAATGAGGGAGTAAGGGTGGGGTATGGGCTGTGTGCTACTAAGGGGAACTTTGGGGAAGTCAGGGTTTGCGCATATAATCTTTGAATTTTATTATTGTTATCTTTACCCCCTTATTTTTAAAAAGCCCCCTTAGTAGCGCCGGTTTCGTCCCCCCTGCACATTCATCCCTTATTTCTTTACTCAACTTTCGTAGGGGTATTTATGCAAATTGTCGTTATTTATTGGAGGTTATATAGAAAAATACTACATTTGCACCTCAACAATAATTTACTACTGATATGAAATATTTTACATTAGCTGCGGGAGCGCTTTGCTGTATAGCGGCGTGCAAGCAAACAGCGAGTACAACGGCGTACTCGGATTACCCCATTGAACAGGTAAGCCTCACGCAGGTGGAGCTGACGGACGCTTTCTGGCTGCCGCGCATACAAACGATACAGAAAACAACGATTCAGTATGCGTTCAACAAATGCGACTCGGAGGGTCGCTTTGAGAATTTCCGGATTGCCGCGCGGGTGATGAAAGGCGAAAAGGGAAAGGTGAGAGGCTATATGCCCTTTGACGATACGGATGTGTACAAAACAATTGAAGGCGCAGCCTACTCGCTCCTCAGCGCCCCAGACCCGACGCTTGAGCAGTACGTGGATTCGATTATCGGCGTCGTTGCGCTTGGACAGGAAGCCGACGGGTACCTGACCACGTGGCGCACCATTGACCCCATGAGCCCGCCATGCCAATGGGTAAAGCCGGGGGAACGGTGGACGGACTTGGGCTCAAGCCATGAGCTGTACAACAGCGGGCATCTCTTTGAAGCGGCGGCAGCCCACTACAGGGCTACGGGAAAGCGGAATTTCCTCGATGTCGCTACCCGCAACGCCGACCTTCTGGTGAAGGTGTTTGGCGATACTGCGAAGTACGAAGTACCCGGGCACGAAATTGTGGAAACCGGGCTAATCAAGCTGTACCAGATAACAAAAAACGAAGATTACCTGAAGCTGTCCCGAAAATTTCTCGACTTGCGGGGCGACGGCGCTCACAGGCAGCCGCGAGGCGCGTACAGCCAAGACCACCTTCCGGTAACGCAGCAGGACGAAGTGGTAGGCCACGCCGTTCGGGCGGTTTACTTATATGCCGGCATGACGGATATCGCCGCCATCTACAAAGACTCTGCCTACCGTAACGCAATTGATAAATTATGGGCGAATATGGTGGATAAAAAAATGTACCTCACCGGCGGTCTGGGCGCTCGCCATGCAGGGGAAGCGTTTGGCGACAGCTACGAGCTCCCCAACCTGACGGCGTACAGCGAAACCTGCGCGGCCATCGGAGGCGTTTACTGGAACGAGCGCATGTTTCGCCTCACCGGAGCATCCAAGTACTACGATGTGATTGAGCGAACCTTATACAACGCGCTTATTGCCGGCATTTCACTGAAAGGCACGGAATTTTTCTACCCCAACCCTTTAGAGGCCGACGGCAAGTATGCCTTCAATCAGGGGAAGAAAACCCGGCAGCCGTGGTTTGACTGCTCCTGCTGCCCAACCAACCTAATCCGCTTTATCCCCTACATCCCCAATTTAATTTATGCTACGCAGGAAGATACCGCCTATGTAAACCTTTTTATCTCCGGTAAGGCAACCATTCCCCTCAAGGGAAACGCTGTGCGCATAGCTCAGGAAACCGACTACCCCTGGGATGGGAAAGTGAATATCCATGTAACGGCAGAGAAGCCGCAAAACCTGACTTTGAGAATACGCATACCCGGATGGGCTTTGAACGAAGCGTCGCCCGGGGCGCTATACACCTACTGCAACAGCCCTGCGGAGCCCTACGCCTTGCTTCTGAATGGGAGCAAGGTAGCGGGAGAACGGAAAAACGGGTACGTGGAAATATCAAACAAGTGGACGGGCGACGACCGGATTGAATTAACGCTGCCCATGAAGGTGAGATTGGTAAAATCCCATGAGCAAGTAGCCGCCAACAAGGGGCTGGTAGCCCTCGAGTACGGCGCGCTGGTATATTGCGCCGAAGAAGCGGATAACAGCCGCTTTGACGAAGTCAGCATCAACGGGCAGACCTCCTGTCTGGTTGA
>JAITAP010000241.1 GCA_031284065.1 Prevotellaceae bacterium | reverse complement strand
CGCTTGCACCAGCGTGAGTAGCGAATCGTCGCTGATTTGTTCGAAGCCGGCATCGCCAATTTGGTAGCTGTTTTTGGGAGCGTTGGCGCTGCTGTCGGCGTTTTCGGTGTTTGCCGACGGCGGCGTTGCCTAAACTCTACTATCTAAGCTCTAAAAAAAAACCATCACGCCCACACAACCTGCTCCATCCTTACGTCCTGGGCGTTGTGCGGGACGTGCTCGAGCAGCTGGCAGCCGAAGCATACGCCGATTTTGTAGGCGCTGACGGCGGAGAGCAGGCGGTCGTAGTAGCCCTTGCCGCGCCCCAGCCGGTTGTTGTGCCTGTCAAACGCCACGCCGGGGATGATTGCCACGTCAATCGGGGGGATTTCGGGCAGCGTTTGCGTCGGCTCAAGGATGCCGAATTGCGGGCTCCTCTTCAGCCCGGTAGCCTCTCCCACGAGCAGCGTGTCGCCGTGCACCACAGGCAGCAGCAGCCGCAACCGCTTGCCGTGTCGCCGGATAAAGTCCTGCGTTTGCACCTCGCCGGGTAGCGAGGCGTACAGCAGCACGGCGTTTGCCCGGCAAAACGCCTCCACTTGCTCCACCTGCCGCCATACCGCTTCGGACTTTGCCGCAGCTTCCTCCGGCGAAAGCTGCCGCAACAACGCCTTAACCTCCCTGCGGAGCGACTGTTTCTGTTCGGAAAGCAACATGAAAGTTAAAAATTAAAAATTGAAAATTATTACTTGCGCCGAAAAAAGCGCACTTCCGCCGCAACGCGCCCGCACGCACGGCGGTGGGGCGTTCTCCCCTTGCCCCTAATTCTTCCCGACCAGCTCTTCCGCCCGCTTCATGGCCTTGCTGATGTGGTCAAAGATGTTGTCGGCGCCGATAACGTCGTACAGCCCGTCGGTTTTGAGCGAACTTTCTACCGAAGGGTTTACGCCGGAGAGCAGGATGTGTATTTTTTCGCCTTTGCACTTCCGGTAGAAGCTGCGGAGGTTGCGCAATCCGGTGGAGTCCATGAAGGGCACTTTGCGCATACGTATGATGCGCACCTTAGGCGGACGGACAACCTGTTTCTGCGCCTCCTCAAACCTGTTGGCCACGCCAAAAAAGAAAGGCCCGTCTATCTCAAAAACGTCAACGCCCTTGGGGATGCTCAACGCCTCCTCCGTCAGCACCTCCTGTTCGGTTTCGCCCGGCGCAATTTTTTCCTTGATAACCTGAACACCGGTAGCCTTTGATATGCGGCGCACAAAGAGGAACAGCGCCAGCACCAGCCCCACCTCAATGGCTATGGTGAGGTCAAAGATAACGGTGAGCAGGAAAGTTGTCAGCAGCACGGCAACCTCCGAGCGGCTGTTGCGGAAAATGCCCGCAAACGAGCGCCATTCGCTCATGTTGTAGGCCACCACAACGAGTATGCCGGCAAGGCACGACATGGGGATTAGCTTTGCCCACTTTGCAAAGATGAGCAGAATAAGCAGCAGCGTCGCCGTGTGCACAAGGCCGGCAACGGGCGTTCGTCCGCCGTTTTTGATGTTGGTCATGGTGCGGGCAATGGCGCCGGTGGCGGGAATACCGCCAAAGAGGGGCGTAACCATGTTGGCTATGCCCTGCGCAATGAGCTCGGTGTTGGAGCGGTGCTTTGCGCCTATTGCGCCGTCGGCCACCATTGCCGACAGCAGCGACTCGATAGCGCCCAGCATGGCGATGGTAAAAGCCACCGGAAGCAGCTTCCTGAAAGAGGCAAAATCTATCTCCGGAACGGTTGGCGCAGGCATGTGTGCGTCGATGCTACCAAAGCGGCTGCCGATGGTTTCCACAGGCATGTCGAAAATGGAGACCAGCGCGGTGGTGATGACAATGGCGATGAGCGTGCCGGGGATGAGCTTGTTTACCTTTGCCCAAAAAACCGACACAAGCGCCGTAAAGAGCGCAATGCCCGTAGCGTGCAGGTTGGCGGATGAAAAGTGGCGGAAGTAAGCCACCCACTTTTCGTGAAACTCGGTTGGCGTTTCCGGCATGGTAAGCCCAAAAAAGTCCTTGATTTGCGTGGAGAATATCACCAGCGCAATGCCGCTGGTGAAGCCCACAATAACGGGGTAGGGCATGAACTTAATCACGTCGCCCAGCTTGAGCAGCCCCATGATGATGAGCAGTATGCCGGCAAGGAAGGTGGCAATCATTAGCCCGGACAGGCCGTAGGCGCTCACCACGCCCGCCACAATCACGATAAACGCGCCCGTAGGCCCGCCTATTTGCACGCGGCTACCGCCAAAGAACGAGATGATAAAGCCCGCCACGATAGCCGTAATAATTCCCTTTTCGGGGGTTACGCCTGAGGCAATGCCAAAGGCAATGGCCAGCGGAAGCGCCACAATGCCCACGATAATTCCTGCGATAACGTCCTGCGCCAGCTGCTTGCGGCTATACGTTTTTATGGTGGTCAGCAGCTCGGGATGAAAGATTTCGGATTTCAATTTTTTCAAGTAATAAAGTTCAACATGGTTATTTTCCCGCAAAAGTACAAAAAATAGCCCGGAGTTG
>JAITAP010000190.1 GCA_031284065.1 Prevotellaceae bacterium | reverse complement strand
CGCCCCTACGTGACGCTCTGACCTGCGACGCTGCCGGCAACCGTTTTTATTGTGCCGTCGGCGTTGTACTCCAGCTCCACCACCTTGAGGCTGCGCAGCCACGTTTTTCCCTGCGAGGGCACGCAGTCGTGGTGAAATAAGTACCATTTGCCTTTAAACTCCACAATAGCATGGTGGGTAGTCCATCCCACCACAGGCGTTAGTATTACGCCTTGATAGGTAAACGGCCCGTAGGGGTTGTCGCCCACAGCGTAGCACAGCAGGTGCGTATCGCCGGTAGAGTAGGAGTAGTAGTATTTTCCGTTGTACTTGTGCATCCACGAGGCCTCAAAAAAGCGGCGCGTTGTATCGCCCTGCGTGAGCGGCTTTCCGTTTTGGTCGAGGATGAGCGCGTCGCGCGGTTCTTCGGCAAACTCAAGCATGTCGTCGCTTAGGCGAACAACTTTTGGGCAGATGGCGGGTTCGCTGTTGGCGGGGAAGCAGGCCGACTCCAGCGCCTTGTTGCTGCGGTAGCGTTGCAGCTGCCCCCCCCAGATGCCGCCAAAGTACATGTAGTACTTCCCGTTTTCCTCAAAAATGGCGGGGTCGATGCTGTAGCTGCCCGGTATGGGACGCTTTTCGGGCGTAAAAAACCCTTCGGGACGGTCGGCTGTGGCAACGCCAATGCGGAAAATGTCGTTTTTATCCTTTAGCGGGAAGTACATGTAGTACTTTCCGTTTTTGTGCGCCACGTCGCAATCCCACAGCTGGCGACCCGCCCAGGGAATGTCGGCGACTTTGAGCACAACGCCGTGATCGGTTACCCGGCCTTCCTCCACGTCGTCCATAGAGAACACGTGGTAATCGTTCATGTCGAAGTGATCGCCGTTGTCGTTTTCGGGGATGCCGCTTTCGCGGTCGTGCGAGGGGTAAATGTACAATTTACCGTTGAACACGTGCACGGCAGGGTCTGCCATGTAGTCGTTCGGAACTAAATATTTTGCCTGTTTCATGATTGATTTTTTTTAAGGAGTTTAGAAAAGTAGGAGAACCTGTTGATTGTATATGCTCTCCCAAATTTCCAAACTCGAATTTTCAAACTCTAATATATAAACTCTAAAAACTTACTCCTCCACGTACATTCCCAGCACAACGCCGGTAAATCCGCCTGCAACCTCCGTGCTGAGGTGAGCTGCATCAACGTTTTCGGCAACGGTTGTCCATGTGAGGCCGTCGCAGGAGGCGTAAAAGGAGTACAGCCCGCCGCTGCCCGTTATTTTCAAGCAAACCGGCTTGTGGAGCGATTCAGGCGGGATTTCCGTTTCGGCTATGCGCGTGGCGCCGTTTTGCTCGCGGTCGAGGGCAATGTACGTTTTGCCGTCGGCGTTCATTGTTTTGCCGAATACAAAGTGGTGCGTTTCCCGCTGGTAGCACGCCATGCCAGCCATGTCGCCCGCTTTGGAGGGGCGATAGCTCACCTCCGTGCTCGCCTCAAAGCTCAAATGCTGCTGCCGGCGACCGATAAACGCCGGATTTGCCAGCTCGCGGATGCTTTGCCCGTTGGGGTACAGCGTCAATCCGGCCTTGCCCGTTTTCCACCACTTGGCTTGCGGCGTGCGAATGAATACCCATTCGTGGGCAAGCGCGTTGCCGTTGAAGTCGTCCCGCCAAGCGAAGTTGCCCTGATACGGCGAAGCCGCAGGCTGTCTCAGGGGGCGGTGGAGGTTGGCGATGTACGGCACGGCCTCGCCTTTCGGCAAGATAACGGGGTAGCCGTCTTGCCACGTTACGGGCAGCATGAACGTTTCGCGGCCGGTATTGAACAAATTATCCCGGTACGGACGGCAGGCCAGAAACACGGCGTACCAGTCGCCCTCCGGCGTTTGGACGAGGTCGGCGTGGCCGGCGTTGGTGATGGGGTTGGGTCTGTCGGCGGGCAAATCGCGCTGCGTGAGAATGGGATTTTTGCTCCAGGGAATGTAAGGCCCCCAAACGCTGTCGGCGCGGAAGATAACCTCCGAGTGGTTTATGCTCGTGCCGCCCTCCGCGCACATCAGGTAGTAGTAGCCGTTGATTTTGTAGAGGTGCGGCGCTTCTATCCACACCGGGCGCTGCGCCGTGTCCACCCCGCCGTTAACCAGCACGGCGGGCTTACCGGCTGTGGTATCGGCGGCAACGTCGAACTCGTGCATCCAGATGGCGCGGTGCCCGCTCCACTGGGGCTTGCCGGGAGGCGTGTCGTTGTGCACAATGTAGGCTTTGCCGTCGTCGTCAAAAAAGAGCGAGGGGTCAATGCCGCCAACCTTTGGCAGGCGGATGGGCTCCGACCAGCTGTTCTCCATCGGGTTTTTGGTTTTCACGATAAAGTTCCCAATGTCGTCAACGTTGGTGTTGATGAGGTAAAACGTATCGTTGCGCTTGTTGTAGGCTATTGCCGGAGCGTAGAGCCCGCCGCTAAGCCGCTTGCCGGCGAGGTTGAGCTGCGACGGACGGTTAAGCGCGTGCCCTATTTGCCTCCAGCTCACCAAATCGACGCTGTGAAAAATGGGAATACCCGGATAGTACGCAAAGCTTGAGGTCGCCATGTAGTAGTTGCTATCTTTGCGGCAAATGGACGGGTCGGGATAAAACCCGCTCAGCAGCGGATTGCGAAGCTGCCGCGTAGCGTCCATATACCCGGCAAACGTAGCGTCGGCGCCGGCGTACTCAAAGTAGCGAAATGTTGCGCCGCTGCGCCCGGACGTGCAGGCGAGCTGCGCAAGCAGCGGGAAGAGCAGGATGGCTTTTTTCATTTTATTTTGTCCCAAAAATGTTATACCGGCTACGGCTTGCTTGCGCCAACAATTACGTCAACCACCGGCTTAGCGTGGCCTTTCCGGTCAAAGAGCAGGGCGTAGTCCGTGCGTCCGGGTACAGGCCAGTCGTTGCGCCACGAGTCGTCGTCGCATACGCCCCAGAGGGTTACGCGGGTGATTTTGTCCTGATGCTTCAGGAAGAGCCTGAAGAAATCTGCCATGCGGCTTGTCCACGCCGTTGCCACGCTATCGGGCAGCCCGTCGGCGTAGGGGTTGAGCTCTTTTTGGTAGTCGAAGCTGGCTTCTACCGCAGCGCCCGTGTTGGGTCGCGGCGACGGCAGTACCGTAAGGTCAAGCTCGGTAATCATGACCTTTACGCCGGTTTCGGCAAAGGCAAGCAGGCTTTTTTCAAACTCCTCCACCGCCGGGTAGTCCATCCCGATATGCCCCTGCATACCCACAGCGTCTATGCGCAGCCCGCGCTCCTTGAGCGTTTTCACCAGCTGCACCACCGCATTGCGCTTCCCTTCAAGCGCCATTGAGTAGTCGTTGTAGTACAGCTCTGCGTCGGGGTCGGCCTCGTGAGCAAACCGGAACGCCAGCGGAATAAGCTCCTCGCCCAAAATTTCGTAGAGCTTACTTTTACGCCACGAGCCGTCGTCCAAGATGGCTTCGTTGACCACGTCCCAGCCTTTGATACGCCCCTTGTAGCGCGTTACCACAGCGGTGATGTGGCTTTTCAGCCGCTCGGCAAGCGTTTCGGGCGAAACGTTGTTGCCGTCCTTGTCCGTGCAGAGCCACAGGGGCGCCTGCGAATGCCACACGAGGCAATGCCCCGTAATCCACATGTTGTTTGCTTCGCCCCAGCCCACAAACTTGTCGGCTTCGTCAAAGAAAAACTCGCCCTCGCGGGGTTGCAGGAACATGCTCTTCATGCAGTTTTCGGGGACTATTGCCGAAAAATTTTCCCGCGCAACGCGCTCCGAGAGGGTGTCGCCGCCCGTGAGCTGGGCAACGCTCAGCGCCGTGCCGATGTGAAATTTGTCTTTTAGCGCACTTCTCAGCGTGCTGTTGTCGCCCTGCGGATTCCCGCACCCGGCCATCGAAAGGGCTAAAATGCCCGAATAAAAAATTGGTTTCATAGTTGTTGGTGATTAAAAAAAAATTGTCCACGAATTATATAAAAGATTGTCCACGAATTTTTTTGTCCACAGATTACACGGATTAACACGGATTTTTGTCCACGAATTTTTTTTGTCCACGGATTAACACGGATTTTTGTCCACGAATTACACGGATTTTTTTGGTCCACTGCGGAAAAATATGTTTTAATCCGTGTTAATCCGTGTAATCCGTGGACAGAAAAATTCGTGGACTACGTAACATGAGTCATTAAATTTTTCTCCCTAAACGCTTTATCCATTTGTAGGTTTTCTTGTTTTGCCGCCAAAGCATGATTTCCCAGCAATACGCTGCTTGTAAATTTCATGCTTAACATAATTCGAAATATTGCTACGATAGCCCATTTCGGTAATTTGCCGACTAATTTTGTGCCGGGGTCCAAAACCGGAATATTTGCCTGTTTGAGCAATTGGAGATTTTGCTTTATATCAGACGCAACTTTATATAAAACATCGCCGCTTTTTGCTGTTTTGACGTCCATTATGCCGG
>JAITAP010000089.1 GCA_031284065.1 Prevotellaceae bacterium | reverse complement strand
AGCATATAAATTTTCGTGTCTGACAAAAAAAATCTATCTTTGCCGTTCCTTGTGGGCATTTACGCAAATACGTTTTGCCTGCTGAAGCGCATAATTATTATATGGAGAGATGGCCGAGTGGTCGATGGCGCACGCCTGGAAAGTGTGTATGCTCCAAAAGGGCATCATGGGTTCGAATCCCATTCTCTCCGCCATGAATGAAAGGTTTTGTTTATAGCTCATCACCTGCTGAATTTAAGGCTGGAAAAGAATGTAATGTTACTTTGAATGATATTTGCTTCGTATTGAACATTCCATTACGTGACGTGTACTTGAAAGATATAGGGCTAAATGAATAGTTACAAAATCCTTATAACCCTCAAAAGCCATGTATAACCTGTATGGCTTTTTTATTTAGCATCAGCTTTACCGGATAACTTTAAAATATCGCGATTTTGTATGAAAAGAAGAACGTTTTTACAAGGAATTTTGCTGCTTGCAGCATTTTTGTTTTGCGCCGCTGCGCTGTCCGCTAAGGGTAAGAGGGAGGCGGCAAGTACGGGGCAGCAGGACCGCGAGTACTGGGTTGACCTTCTGTATAAGATTTCGGAGCCTGTGCTTGCCAACATGAGTCGCGGGGAGCTGGTGAAAAATATGGAGCTCGAGCTGTCGCCCACGTGGGACGGCCGCAGCAAAACCGTATCGTACATGGAGGCATTTGGTCGCCTGATGGCGGGCTTGGCGCCCTGGCTTGCCCTGCCCGAAGACAATACGAAAGAGGGACAGCTGCGCAAGCAGCTCTTGGCGTGGGCGCTGAAAAGCTACGCAAACGCCGTAAACCCCGATAGCCCCGACTACTTGGAGTGGAAGCGCGAGGGGCAGCCGCTCGTTGACGCCGCCTACATTGCCAACAGCTTTCTGCGCGCCCCCAAGCAGCTTTGGGAGCCGCTGGACGACGTTACAAAGCAACGCTTTATTGAGGAGTTCAAGGGGCTGCGGCGCGTGCACCCGTCCTACTCCAACTGGCTACTCTTTGGCGCTATGGTCGAAACCTTTCTCCTTTCGGTGGACGCTGACTACGACGCATACCGCATCAACATGGCGCTGCGGAAAATTGAGGAGTGGTACGTGGGCGACGGCTGGTACTCCGACGGACCTCACTACGCCTTTGACTACTACAACAGCTTCGTTATCCACCCCATGTACGTGGAGATACTGGAGGTGTTGGCAAGCAAGAAAAAAATCAACACCAAAGGCTTTGAGCCTGCGCTGAAGCGTATGCAGCGATATGGCGATATTCTGGAGCGGATGATTTCGCCCGAAGGGACTTTCCCCGCTGTGGGACGCTCCATCACCTACCGGCTGGGCGTTTTTCAGCCGCTCGCGCTGCTGGCGTGGAAGTATCAGCTGCCCGAAAAGCAAACCTGCGGGCAGGTACGCGCTGCGCTCACAGCCACCATGAAGCGTATGTTTTCGGTAGAAGGCAACTTCAACAAGTCCGGATTTTTGCAGCTGGGCTTCGCCGGGCACCAGCCGGACATCTCCGACTACTACACCAACAACGGCAGCCTCTACATCACCTCGCTGGTGTTCCTGCCCTTGGGATTACCCGCCGACCATCCTTTCTGGACGGAAGCCCCGCAAGACTGGACGGCAAAAAAAGCGTGGAGCGGGCAGCCGTTCCCCAGAGACCACTCGGCGCAGTAGCCGCGCGGATATGCCAAGCTCGGCGCCAAGCCGATTACCCAACTTACACGATTTATAGCAACTCAATAAAAACAGATAAACATGAAAAAATATTCGTGCCGTGCCTCATTTTTATTTCTTTCTCTTTGTGGTTTTGCGGCAGCTGCCCAGCCGCAGCTTAACGTGCAAACCCTCGCCGTTCCCTTTGGCGGCAACGCATACGTAACCGAAAAAGTCGGCGCGCGCGAGGAGCAGGTGAGCGTTTTTTTCCGGGTCGGGCAGCCCGGCGAGCTGTGCCTTTCGCTGAGGTACAACGCCGCAGATACCGTGAGCGTCAGCGCCTCGTGCGTCGGCGCGGCGTGGCAGGCGAAGCTGCCCCCCGGAGAAAATGCGGCGTCGCCGCTGGGGTGCGTAAAGCTGCCCGATAGCGGCTATATCCGCGTCGATTTGCGGGGGGTAACGACGGCAGAGCGAAAAAGACGCGCCTCAGCCCCCTCAACGGAAAAAACCGCCGCCGAAGCCCTCGACCTGATTGCTACCGGAAACGCCCTTGCGGGAAAAACGGTCTGCGTAAATGATTTCTCCTTCTACTGGGGGCGGCGCGGGCCGTCCGTTCACCTCAACCTGCCCCTCCCCGAAAACGAAACCGTAGAGTGGTTCTACAGCGAGGTAACCGTGCCCTTGGGGCAAGACCCTGTCGGCAGCTACTACATGGCAAACGGGTTTGGCGAAGGCTACTTTGGTATTCAGGTCAACTCCGCCACCGAGCGGCGGGTGCTCTTCTCGGTTTGGAGCCCCTTTGAAACGGACAATCCCGCCGAAATACCTGACAGCCATAAAATAAAATTACTTGCAAAGGGAGAAGAAGTGCGCACGGGGTCGTTTGGAAATGAAGGCTCAGGCGGGCAGAGCTACCTGATTTACCCCTGGAAAACGGGAAATACCTACAAATTCCTGACGCGCATCAGACCCGACGGCCGCGGCGCTACGGAGTACGCCGCCTACTTTTACACGCCCGACGAGCAAAAGTGGCTGCTGGTAGCCTCCTTTTCGCGCCCGCTGACGGACACCTACTACAAGAGACCGCACTCCTTTTTGGAAAACTTTTTCCCGGGCAACGGCTACCTTTCGCGCAAGGCAAGGTACGCCAACCAGTGGGCACGAACGGTTGACGGCAGGTGGCTGTACGTTGGCGGTTGGGCAAAATTCTCCGCCGACGATACCGCCCGCAAGGGAGCGCGAATGGACTACAAGGGAGGCGTGGAAAACGGCGCTTTTTTCCTTCAAAACGGCGGATTTTTCAGCGACTATACGCCTGTTGGGGTTACGCTGCAAAATCGGGAAAATGGGAAGCCAGCGCCACCCGAAATTGACTTGGACAAGCTAAGCCGCCTTTAGAACAGTTAAAAAACAATCATTAGTTAAGGTTTTAACGAACAAAAAGAAGCTGGTAGCATATTCCTGATTATATTTGCAAAATGTTTGCCTAATAAAAATACTTTTGTTATGATGAAAAAAACACTTTCATGCCTTGCAATTCTCTCTCTTTTCGCAGGTTACGCCTGCGCACAACAATCAAAGCAAAATAGCGCCGCCCCGCTCAAGGAGTGGCAAAATGTTTCGGTAACCAACGTCAACCGTATGCCCATGCGCGCAAGCGCGTTTGCCTACGAAACGCAGGCGTTGGCGGAGGGTCGCAAGAAAGAGCAATCGGCCTACTTCCAATCGCTCAACGGCACGTGGAAGTTCAAGTGGGTGGAAAATCCCTCCCTGCGTCCGGCTGACTTCTACAAGGACTCGTACGACGCGTCGAAGTGGGATAACTTTCAAGTACCCGCCAACTGGGAGTTCAACAACACCGGCAAAGCATACGGCTACCCCATTTACGTAAACCATCCCTTTGAGTTTGGCGCTCCGTACTCCAAGCTCGACCCCAGCAAGCTGGCCGAAAATATTCCGTCGGACTACAACCCTGTGGGCTGCTACCGCCGCACGTTCACCCTTCCGCAAACGTGGGACGGGCGGCAGGTGTTTATACACTTGGGCGCGGTGAAATCGGCGTTTTACATTTGGGTTAACGGGCAGTACGTGGGCTACAGCGAAGACTCGAAGCTGGCGGCGGAGTTTGATATTACCCCCTGCCTGCGGGCAGGCGAAAATACGGTAGCCCTCGAAGTTTACCGCTGGAGCATTGGCAGCTACCTCGAGTGTCAGGATTTTTGGCGCATATCGGGCATTGAGCGCGACGTGTACCTGTACTCCACGCCAAAGCTGGACATTCGCGACTTCAAAGTTATCAGCACGCTCGATGAAAGCTACAAAAACGGCATTTTTGAGCTGTCGGTGGAGGTAAACAACTACGCCCTGAGGAAAAACGAAACAGCTGACGTTCCGGTAAGCGTGCAGGCCGAAGTGGTGGATAGCGACGGAAAACGTGTTGTTGACATGCGGATAAATTGCGTTGCCGCCGAGCGGAAAACAACCTATACGATTATTGAGCATGTGCCGAATGTAAAGGCGTGGTCGGCAGAAACGCCCAACCTGTACACGCTGTACCTTACGCTGCGCGACGCCACCGGCAAAACGCTGGAGGTGATACCCACGCGCGTGGGCTTCCGCACCGTCGAAATCAAAAACGCGCAGGCGCTGGTGAACGGGCAGCCTGTGCTCATCAAAGGCGTAAACCGCCACGAGCACGACCCGCTGACGGCGCACGTTATCTCCGAAGCCGACATGCGCAAGGATATTGAGCTGATGAAGCAGCTCAACGTGAACGCCGTGCGGACGTGCCACTACCCCTCCGACCCCCTGTTCTACGAGCTGTGCGACGAGTACGGGATTTACGTTTGCGACGAGGCCAACATTGAGTCGCACGGGCTGTACTACGACCTTGACAAAACGCTGGGCAACAACCACCGCTGGCTGACCGCTCACCTCGACCGCGTGATGCGCATGTACGAGCGCGACAAAAACTACCCCTGCGTTACGTTTTGGTCGCTGGGCAACGAAGCCGGCAACGGGTACAACTTCTACAACGCTTACATGGCGCTGAAAAAAGCCGACCCTACCCGTCCCGTGCAGTACGAGCGCGCCGTGCACGAATGGAATACCGATATTTACGTGCCGCAGTACCCCAGCCCGAACGGTTTCCGCTGGTACGCGGAAAATCTCCCCGACCGCCCCATGATTGCCTCAGAGTACGCTCACGCCATGGGCAATAGCCTTGGAAATTTCAAAGAATACTGGGAGGTTATTGAAAATCCCAAGTACCCGACCTTGCAGGGCGGCTTTATCTGGGACTGGATAGATCAGGGCTTGCAGGTTACCCGCAACGGAAAAACGTTCTACGCCTACGGCGGCGACTTTGAGCCGGAGTCGGTGTTCGAGGGTAAGGGCAACGACCGAAATTTCCTTATAAACGGCGTTATCAGCCCGAACAGAACTCCCAACCCGGGCGCATACGAGGTGAAAAAGGTGTACCAAAATATCGGGACAACGTTGGCAGGCAAGCAAAGCTACGAGGTGGAGGTAAAGAATAAAAGCTATTTTCGCGATTTGAGCGGCTACTACCTGACGTGGGAGGCGCTCGAAAACGGGCTGCCCGTGCAGTCGGGACGGGTGGAAAACCTCAACGTTGCCCCGCAGCAAACGGAAAAAATTAAGCTGCCCGTTACCTGCGCTCTCCAGCCCGGAAAGGAGTACTTTTTGAACGTGAGCTACAAGCTGAAAGCCGCAGAGCCCTTCCTGCCCAAAGATTTCACGGTTGCCGACGAGCAATTTGCCCTCTCTGATTTTGTTGCGCCCGCGTTCACGCCGGCGCAAGCGCCGCTTCAGGCAACGCAAACGGAAAAGGAATGGACGGGAAAGGGTAAAAAATTCTCGGTTACGTTTGACTTGGAAAAAGGCGTTATCAAAAGCTACGCCTACAACGGGCAAAAGCTGATAGGCGACGGCGGCGGGCAAATCAACTTTTGGCGCGCTATGGTGGATAACGACCACGGCGCAGGCTCAAACAACAACCTGCGCGTGTGGCGCGACGCCGGTAAAACAGAGCCGACAACGGTAAAGGTTACCCAAGAGGGCGAAGCCTACAAAATTGTTGCCGAAAAATCCCTCCTCAACGGCGACGCCAAGCTCACGCAGACCTACACGGTGGACGGCAGCGGCGCGATTGCCGTAGAAAACAGCTTTGAAAAAATCAAGGGCGAATACCCGATGATACCGAAATTCGGCGCGTGCTTTGTCATCCCCAAGCAGTACGGCAACCTGACGTACTACGGTCGCGGGCCTTGGGAAAACTATGCTGACCGCAGCTACGCCGCCAACGTTGGCCTGTACAAAAGCACGGTGGACGAGCAATTTTTCCCCTACGTGCGCCCGCAGGAAAACGGCAACAAAACCGACGTGCGCTGGCTTTCGCTGACCGACAAAAAGGGGAAAGGGCTGAAGATAACGGGCGAATTGCCCATAGAATTTTCGGCGCTGTTTTACTCCATCGACGACTTAGACCCCGAAAAGGACAGAAAGCAATACCACTCCGGCGAGCTGACCAAGCGCAACGAAATTTACCTCAACGTGGACTACCGCCAAGCAGGTGTAGCGGGAATTAACAGCTGGGGTGCGCTGCCTCTGGAGCAGTACCGCGTAAAGTATGGCTCCTATCGGTATGCTTACGTTATTCAACCTGTTCCGTAGCCAATTTTTATGTTGATTGATAATTCAAAAATTTTAAACAAATGATTAAAAAGATTTCATTGCTGGGGTGCGCCGCACTTTTTGCGGCAAACATTAACGCTCAAAGCTCAAAAGCGTTGAACCTTATCCCGCTGCCGGAGAAATGCACGTTGCAGGCAGGCGAGTTTACCGTTAACCCTCAAACAAAGATTGTGCTGGGCACAAGCAACGCGCAAATGCAGTACGCTGTGGCAAGGCTGAACGAGCAGCTCAAGGCTGCCGCCGGGTTTGAGCTTGCGGTGGTGGAGCGCGGGGCGGGCAGCAACACGCTGACGTGCACCCTCAACCCAAACCTGAAGAACGACGAAGCCTACAAGCTGTCGGTGAAGAAAAGCGGCGTGCAGGTAGAGGCAAAAACGCCGCGCGGCGTGTTCTACGCCATGCAGACCATTCGCCAGCTACTCCCCGCCCAAATTGAGAGCAGGCAGCAGGCCATCGGCGTAAAGTGGGCTATCCCCTGCGTGGAGATAGAGGATGCGCCCCGATACAGCTACCGAGGGCTGCACCTCGACGTGGGGCGACACTTCATGAGCAAAAGCGAGGTGATGCAGTACATTGACCTGATGGCGTACCACAAGATGAACACTTTCCACTGGCACCTGACGGAAGACCAGGGGTGGCGTATCGAAATCAAGAAGTACCCGAAGCTGACGGAGGTGGGCGCGTACCGCAACCGCACGCTGAAAGGCGCTTACGTTGCCCCCGAAAAGCGGCAGTGGGACAACACCCGCTACGGCGGCTTCTACACGCAGGACGACGTGAGAGAGGTGCTTGCTTACGCCAAAAAGCGTTTCGTTACGGTTATTCCCGAAATTGAGCTGCCCGGGCACGCGGTCGCCGCGCTGGCGGCCTACCCTCAGTACTCCTGCACCGGCGGCCCCTTTGAGGTAGAGGGGTTGTGGGGCGTGCACAACGATATTTTTTGCCCGCGCGAAGAAACGTTTACGTTTCTGGAGAATATTCTGACGGAGGTTGCCGACCTTTTCCCTTCGGAGTACATCCACATTGGCGGCGACGAAGCCCCCAAGCTGCGCTGGTCGCGCTGCCACGCCTGTCAGGAAAGGATAAAAAAGGAAGGGCTGAAAAACGAGCACGAGCTGCAATCTTACTTCATCACCCGAGTTGAAAAATTTCTTGCCGGCAAGGGGAAGAGAATTATCGGCTGGGACGAAATTCTGGAGGGCGGCGTTACGCCAAGCGCGACCGTCATGTACTGGCGCACGTGGGAAAGCGATACGGCTATCGTAAAAGCCATTCGCAACGGCAACAACGTAATCATGACGCCTAACGCCTACGCCTACCTCGACTACTATCAGGCAAACCCCAAAACCGAGCCTCACACCATTGGCGGCTACCTGCCTATATGGAAAGTGTACTCCTACGAGCCCACGCCGGCAGGGCTGACGCAGGAGGAAGCCAAGCGAGTGCTGGGATTTCAGGGTAACGTGTGGACGGAGTACATGGCAGATTTTGAGCGCGTGCTCTACATGGCCTACCCGCGCGCGGCGGCCGTTGCCGAAGTTGGGTGGATACCAAAGGGAAAACGAAACTACGACAACTTTCAGGAGCGGCTGATTCAGCTGATGACGCGCTACGACGTTATGGGTATTCACTACAACCGCTCGTTTTTGTCTGAGGGCAGAAGCGAAAAGAAAGGAGATTGACAAGCCATCTTCCGCAGCTATTTATTCTCAATTTTATTTTTTTTACTTTAAACAAACAAATTATGAAACGTACAAAGTTAACTGCATTTGCGTTGTGCCTGTCGCTTACGGGCGCAATGTTTACCTATTCTTGCCAAAACGGCAACGTAATCACAGTGGCAGAGCCTGCGCGTCCTGCCGGACAAACCGATGCGCTCCAGCTGACCTGCGACCCGATACCCACCGTGCGCGTTGGGTTCATCGGGCTGGGCATGAGAGGACCTGGCGCCGTTAACCGATTTACCTACATTGAAGGGGTAGAGGTGAAAGCTATCTGCGACTTGGAGCAGTACAACCTCGACAGAGTGCAGGAGAATTTAGCCCAAAGAAATTTCCCCAAAGCCGACGAATACATTGGCGAAGATGCGTGGAAAAAAGTGTGCGAGCGGGACGACATTGACCTCATCTACATTTGCACCCACTGGAAGCTGCATACGCCCATTGCGGTTTACGCCATGGAGCACGGGAAGCACGTAGCCATTGAGGTGCCCGCCGCGCGTACCATCGACGAGTGCTGGCAGCTGGTCAACACCGCCGAAAAAACCCGCAAGCACTGCATGCAGCTGGAAAACTGCTGCTACGACTTCTTTGAAATGGCAACGCTGAACATGGCGCAGCAAGGCCTGCTGGGAGAGATAGTGCACGTAGAGGGCGCTTACATTCACGACCTGCGCGACCTGAACTTCAACGAGCGGCTCAGCTCCGCCGAATCGTACCAGCCGGGCGCAGGGAAAGTCGGCGAAGAGGAAAAGGTAAAGCGGCCGGGGTTGAAAGGCTATTGGGACTACTGGCGGCTGAAGGAAAATACCGAAGGCAACGGCAACCTGTACCCCACGCACGGCTTAGGCCCCATTTGCCAAATCCTGAACATTCACCGCGGCGACAAAATGAGCTACCTCGTTTCCCTGTCCACCGACCAGTTCAACATGACCGCCTACGCCAAAGAGCGCTTTGGCGAGGACTCGGAGCAGGCAAAAACAACCTACAAGCAGGGCGACATGAACACCACGCTGGTAAGAACCGCCAAAGGAAAGTCCATCCTTATTCAGCACGACGTTGCCAGCCCCCGCCCCTACAGCAGGATTCATTTGGTGTCGGGCACGAAAGGCTTTGCCCAGAAGTACCCGAGGCGCACCATTGCTCTGGAGCCAAATGCGCACAGCGCCCTAAGCCCGGAAAAAATGGACAGCCTGCTTACGGCTTACGCGCACCCCATTGTGCAGGAGGTGGGCGAATTTGCAAAGACCGTAGGGGGACATGGCGGCATGGACTTCATCATGGACTACCGCCTGATATACTGCCTGCGCAACGGGCTGCCGCTCGACCAAGATGTGTACGACGCTGCGGAGTGGTCGGCTATTACGGAGCTGTCCAAAATTTCCGTTGCCAACAACTCGGCGCCGGTCAAAGCGCCCGACTTCACAAGAGGTGCATGGGATAAGCTGCAAGGCTTGCAGCTGGCAAAGTAGCTTTTGCTACAACCAAAAAACAGAAAATTTTTAATTTTATCACGTCCCGACATGGATTTTACCCGTGTCGGGACGTAATATTTTCTCGCTTTTACGAGACTTACCTCATCCAAATGGAGGTCAAAGAAATTCGGGATATAAGAAAGAGGGTTTGCGCACGAAATATTGTGCGCAAGCCCTAATTCCTAATGGCTTTGTTGCAACGAATATGAGCTATTATTCATTGCAACAAAGTCATTCCTAACTCCAAAAGTTGTTCCGGTTGAATGCTGTACGCGCAGCGGAAGTGCCCTTTTGGGCAGGCCTTGTACCCGTGCAGCCCGCAGGGGCGGCAGGCGGGCGGCGGCGTGGCCTCTACCACGCGGGCAACCTGCGCAAGGGGGGCAAAGCCAAAGGCGGGCACGGTGCTGCAAAAAACGGCGGTAGTAGGCGCGTTCATGGCCGACGCGAGGTGCAGGGGGGCCGAGTCGTTTACGTAGTTCATGGCGGCGTCGCGCATGAGCGCCGCCGATTGCAAAAAGCTGAGCTGCCCGGCAAGGCTCACGGCGCGGCCTCCGCTCTGCCGCGCGAGCTGTTCGCAGGGCGAAGCGTCTCCGCCGCCGCCGAGCAGGTATATGGCTTTGCCGTCGCCTGTGAGCGCGATAAGCTCCGCCCACTTTTCAAGGGGAAATTGCTTGGTAAACCACACGGAGGTGGGCGAAATGGTAACGTAGGGCTTGCCTTTGAGTCGTTCTACGCTTTCAAAGTCGGCAGGCTGGGGGTAGAGCTTGGGCATTTCAAAGGCTTCGTCGGTGAGGTGGGCAATGAGGCGGAGGTTGCGCTGCACCTCGTGCAGCCCGCCGCCTACTTCGTGCGCCACGCTTTTGCCGTAAAAGCGCGATAGCGGATTTTTGTCGAACCCTACCACGCTTTTTGCCCCCGCAAGCACGCTAAACAAGCCTGTAGCGGCAAACCGTTGCAGGTTAACCACCACGCCGTACCGCTCGCGGCGCACCTTGCGCAGCAGCGCAAAGAGGTGGCGGTATTTTTTTTCCCGCTTGTTCCAAATCCACAGCTTGCCCACGTGCGGGTTACCCGCGAGCAAGCCCTCGTTGCCCTTGCGCAGCATTACGTCAACTTGGGCGTTGGGGTAAAAGCGGTGCAGCTTCTCCACCAGCGGCGTGGCAAGTATCACATCGCCAATAAAGGCGGTTTGTATCAGCAGGATTTTCATGCAAGCCGGGCGTTACGAAAATTCACGGCTCACGGCAGGCTTGGCGCGACGCTTTGCCTGATGCTGTCCATAAAGTCGTCGAATAGAAATTCCGTATCCACCGGCCCGCCGGAGGCTTCGGGGTGAAACTGCACGGAGAAGAACGGCTTTGACTTGTGGCGAATACCTTCGTTGGTGCCGTCGTTCAGGTTTACGAAGTAGGGTTCCCACTCCTTTGCGAGGTTTGAGGGGTCAACGGCGTACCCGTGGTTTTGCGAGGTTATGACGGCGGTGTTGGCGCCCACCTTCAGCGCGGGCTGGTTGTGGCTGCGGTGTCCGTACTTGAGCTTGTAGGTGGTAGCGCCCGCCGCCAGCGCAAGCAGGTGGTTGCCCATGCAGATGCCGAAAACGGGCTTGCCCGTCGCCATGCCTTTTTTGATATTTGCGATGGTAGGGCTGCACATTTGCGGGTCGCCGGGTCCGTTGGAAATCATAACGCCGTCGTAGCTGAGCGTGGTAAAATCGTAGTCCCACGGCACGAGCGTTACGGTAGCGTTGCGCTTGAGCAGGCAGCGGATAATGTTGTACTTGCAGCCGCAATCTACCAGCACGACGCGGTACTTGCCGCTGCCGAAAGTTTTCACGGACTTGGTGCTCACCTGCGCCACGAGGTTCTCCCTGTTGGGGTCAAAAAATTCGTCGGGCTCTTTTTCTCCGTCCGGCGTTACCTTGCCGAGCAGCACGCCGTGCTCGCGGATAATTTTGGTAATTTCGCGCGTGTCCACGCCGTAAATTCCCGGAACGTTATGCTCCCTGAGCCATTGGTCGAGGCTCTTCACGGCGTTCCAGTGGCTGTGCTCAAAGGAGTAATCCGATATGACGAGCGCCTTAACGTGGATGCGGTCGGACTCAAAAAAGAGGGGAATGTTGTCCTCTTCCTCAGCGCGGGGAACGCCGTAGTTCCCAACCAGCGGGTAGGTAATGACCAGAATCTGCCCCGCGTAGGACGGGTCTGTGAGGCTTTCGGGGTAGCCTGTCATGGCGGTATTGAAAACCACCTCGCCGGATACGGAGCGCTCGGCTCCAAAGCTGTAACCCGTAAAGCGGTTACCGTCTTCAAGTATCAGGTGAATTTTTTTATGGTTTGGCATAGCTTTTGGACGTTATACTTTCAAGTTGCTTGCCCGACGCTCAAGAGCAAACTATGCTCGTGCGGCTGCTGCAAAGCGGCTGTAAAGATACGCAATTTTTTGCTTCTGCAAAACCTGCCGAAATGCGCTTCGATGGAATTTGGCAAATCTTTTACAGCGCTATTGGCTTTCCGCTGTAGAAATCCAAGATTTTGGCGGCAAAAATGTAGCTGAACTTTGCCTGCGATTCTTCGGAGAGGCTGCGCGTGAGCGTGGTTTGCGCTTCGGTAAGCTCGTACACGCTCGACTTGCCGGTTTGGTACTTGGATTCGGCGTAGCGAAACGCCTCGCGGGCTGCTTCGACCGATTTCTGCGCCGCCCGGTAGCTCTTCTGCGCCGCCACAGCGCTGTGGTACGCCTGCTGAATCTCCTTGTACAGCGTTTTCTTCACGTCCTCCAGCGCCAGCTGCCGGCTGCTGATGTTGATTTGCGCCGTGCGCACGCTGTTCTTTGTCGCAAAGCGGTTGAACACCGGTATGCGCAGCGACAGCCCCACGTATTCTTGCAGGTTATCGCCCAGCTGGGTAGAAAAGCCTTCGCTGGGGATGATGGCGTCGTTGGCGCGAAAGTAGCGGTCGCTAAGCCCCATGCTGAGGCTGAGCTGGGGGTAGTAGCCCGCCTCGGCAACCTTAAGCGAAAATTTGCTCCCCTCGAGCTGCAGCTCGGCCTCGCGAATCTGCGGCTTTACCGCAAGGGCTTTGCTGTAGATTTTTTCGGACGACGGAATATCCTCCTCCATCACCCGCGCCGCGCTGTCGAGCCCGCCGGGTACCTCAACGTCAAGGCGGCTCAAGTCGGACAGCTCCAGCAGCTGCCCAAGGGTGAGCAGGCTCAAGCTCACGTCGTTTCCGGCAGAGGTCAGGCGGGCTTCGTCGGACGCTTGTTGCGACTTTATTTCGTAGAGCTGCGCCAGCGGCACGTTGCCCGCGCCAACCATTATCTCGGTTTTCTTCACGTTTTCCGACGTGAAGCGCATCGTTTCCTCGCTTATCTTGTAGATTTCTTTCTTCAGCAGCACGTCCAGAAAGGCTCGCGCCACCGCTACGGCAATGTTTTCCTTTGCCCTGTTGAGCGACTCCTTCGCCGCCTGCACGCTGTACCGGCGCACTTTTACTTCGTTGGCTATCTGAAATCCTGTGAACAGCGGCATGTTCGACGAAACGGAAAACGAGGTGTTGGACGACATTTTTTGGTTGGAGATGGCGCCTCTGGTATCCTCCACGCTGCCGAACGAAAACGACTGATCTACGCCGGCGCTGAAATTCGGCAGCCTGCTGTGCTTTGCCGTGTGCAGGTCTATCACCCGCGCCTCGTGGTTGATGGCCTCCATTTTTATGCTCAGGTTGTTGGCAATGGCGTGCTCAATGCACCTCTCCAGCGTCCACGCCTGCGCGTGCACGGCTGCGTGGCAGCACAAAAGCATGGCGGCGGTGCACGCAAGTGTTTTTTTCAT
>JAITAP010000068.1 GCA_031284065.1 Prevotellaceae bacterium | reverse complement strand
CCATGCTTTGGTAAAATGTAATTTTCTTCATTGTAGTATAATTTTTTACTTGTTTGTTGCGCCTACTCCTTGTTTACTGTCGCGTGGTTCGGCTTGTTTACGACGAAAGAATTAATTTTTTTGTTTGGGAAAATTTTTGGATGAGGCAGGGGCATAAAAAAACCGTGAACTAAATTTCTTTCGTCGCTGAGGTTCTGGACTACCTGATACTGTCAAAAAGAATAAAGCCCACGATTTCTCGTGAGCGTTATAACTTTATTCTTGACAGTCTGAAATTGTCCAGATTTCAGCGACTGAAAAAAGCTAACGCTTTATATATATGTCAATCGTTCTCCTTGAGAACGAATCCTCGTGCGAGGTTATTTTACGTATGCTTCATGCAGAAAAAATTTTTAGAGGTTGTCAATAATGTTTAATTCGGTGCAAAGGTATAAATTTTTACGTTACTGCGTTGCCGTCGTGCAGATTTTTTTTTGTCCACGAATTACACGGATTTTCACGAATTGGAGCGAGCAAGCGGCGGGGCGCGGCTTTGCCGTCCCTGCGGGACGGGGCAAACGCCACCAATGCCACATAAATTTCCCACACCCTGCGCCGTCATTTCCCCTTCGTGTCGTCATTCCCCTTCGTGCCGTCATTTCCCCCACCCTGCGCCGTCATTGCCCTCGTGCCGTCATTCCGAGCGGAGCGAGGAACCTCCCCCCAAGCCACCGAACGTGGGGGAGCAATGGCGGGAGGTTCCTCCACTACGCGCGTTCGTGCCTCACGCGCTCCGGTCGGAATGACGGGGAGGGGGAGGGGCGCGAAGCGCAGCGGCGGCGGCGGCAAGGGCGGCGACGACGGCGGGCGGCGGGTTGGCGACGCTTGCGCCATCCCGTTAGGGATGTATCGCTCGGTAGAAAAAGCATCCCTGCCACCAAACCCGACATTCCTGTTGCGGGGAAAAACCTCATTTCTCTAACAAAAGCAACCTCAATGCAGGTGGGGGAAATGTGAGCGGACGTATTAAAGCCTCATTTCTACCTAATTTCTCTAACAAAAGCAGCCTCAATGCAGGTGGGGGAAATGTGAGCGGACGTATTAAAACCTCATTTCTACCTCATTTTCCTAACAAAACAACCTCAGTAGCATAGTACAACCCCCAACCTTATTACCTCATTCAGTCGCTTTGCAATGAGGTATTGAGGTTGGGGGAGGTATTTGCAACGCTCTTTGCTTGCTACGGAGGTTGTTTTGTTAGGAAAATGAGGTGGAAATGAGGTTTTAATCGCCGCCAACTTCTTTTGTGGCGTCACAAAATATTGGGCGTCACAAAATACAAGGTATTATGGTAATTCACGAACACCAAGAAATCAAGGAGAGCGATAGAAAAACGTATATTTCGGGGCTACCACACCCCGTAGGGATGTATCGCTCGGTAGAAAATGCCGTCTCCCATCCCGCACCCGACATTCCTACGGAATATCACCTGAGCATTTTCGGGGTGCATTACCTAACGGAATGTGTTGCCTCGTGGGGCATTTACCATTTTTGCTGCCTGAAAGGCAGATTTTTCATACCCGCAGGTCACCATTCTCAATTCTTAATTTCCCAAAGGTACAGCTTATCAGCGCGGCGCACTTTTGCGGGAACCGGTACGGAAAAAACTTGCCCTTTGGAAACCTGCTCCACTTTCGTACCATTACCTACGCGCAGCTGCGATACGCGCAGCTCCACTACGCCGGTCGTGGGGCCTATAATCAACACTTCATCACCCGTTTTTATGGAGCCCGCCTCAACTACAAATTCAGCTACGCTTAAGTTGGCAAAGTAGTTGGTAGCTTTTGCCGCATAAGTTTTCCGGCGTATTGCCTTAGAGCCGTACGCTTTGCTCCACTCGCCCAAGCGTTGACCCAAGTAGTAGCCATCCCAAAAGCCTCTGTTGAATACCGTTGAGAGTTCACGTACCCATCTATCTACCTTTTCTTTCGAGTAGCTACCCTCAATAGTTGCTTCAAGCGCCTCGTTGTAGCATTGGCATACCTTTTTTACGTACTCCGCCGAGCGGGCGCGCCCCTCTACCTTGAAAACGCGGACTCCGGCATCGAGCATTTTGTCCAAAAATCCAATAGTGCATAAGTCTTTGGGAGACATAATGTAGTCATGGTCTATCTCAAGTTCGCTACCCGTCTCTTTTTCGGTTACGAGGTACGAGCGGCGGCAAATTTGCAGGCACGAGCCGCGATTGGCGGATAAACCGCTCTCGTGCAGGCTCATATAGCATTTACCTGAAGTAGCAACGCAAAGCGCGCCATGGCAAAACATTTCGATTTTCACCGGATTGCCGCGTGGTCCGCGAATATCCTGCGCTTCAACTTGCTTGTAGATATACTTTACCTGCTCAAGGTTAAGCTCTCTTGCCAAGACAATTACATCGGCAAACTTGGCGTAAAACTTTAAGGTTTCGAGGTTGCTTACGTTAAGCTGCGTTGAAATGTGTACTTCAACTCCCGCTTCGCGGGCAAAGCTAATCACCGACTGGTCGGAGGCAATAACGGCGGTAATGCCGGCAGCCTTGGCCGCCGCCACAATGCTGCGCATGGCGCTTATTTCGCTGTCAAAAAGTACAGTGTTGAGCGTAAGGTAAGATTCCATGCCGTTTTCCCTGCAAATTTTCACAATTTGCGCCAAGTCGGCAAGGGTAAAGTTGGCGGAGGAGCGCGCCCGCATGTTTAGCTTTTCAACGCCAAAGTAAACGGAGTTTGCTCCGGCCTGAACAGCGGCCGCCAGCGACTCATACGAGCCAACCGGCGCCATGAGGTTAATATCGGAACGGGAAAGCAACTTATACTTAGCTTATATTTTCAACTTCAATTCTAAAATCAACTCATTATCACATCCATCTCTGCCATGATTTGAGTAAACAGTTCACGTGTTTGCTCAAGCAGCTTATTCTTTTGCCAGAGGAGGAAAAAGAAACGCCAGCGTCCGCGCAGCTTCACGTAGTGCTTGCGGTAAGCGTCAAAGAATATCAACCCTAAGGGCAGGGAAACGAAAAACAGCAGTGTAGCGAAGGCGCTTCCGGAGGTAAGTCCGCAGGCAAGCGTAAGCAAAAAGTAGCAAACAGGGAAAGAAATAAGCACAGATGCTCCAAAAGCAACCGTCGGACGTAGCATAACGTCCTTTTTTATTTTATTGGTTACCAAGCGCGGAAGATTAAACGGAACAATATTAAGCAGATAGCCATATAAAAAGAGCGGCAACAGGCAAAGCATACTCAGCGTGCGCAGCATTAGCGCCCGCACATTATGCTTGCACTCAAAAAGCCACGAGCGCAGGCGCAATTTTTCCAGCCCGTCTTTGAGCTCCTGCGCTTTCTCAAAAAGCCGTGATTGTTGCTTTAAGTTCGACAAGTTCAGGCTTTCAAGGCGTGCAATAATGGCTTTGCTTGCCCTGAGCATGTTGGGAAAGTAGGATTCTGTCCAGCCCATGCGCTGCACGTAGCGCCGCTCATACATGGCGCGGATAAAGTTATATATGTGGTACTGCTCGCGATTTTTTACGTTCAGCATAAGGTCGCTTACCCGCTCGTGCGTGTCCTTTGCGAGGGTGAGAAGGGCTTTCGTAGGGTTTTCCCTGTATAGCGGCAGGTACTCCGCAATCTCCATGGGCTTGCCCACCGTCAGCGTCAACTTTTCGCGAAAGTTGAAGTAGCCGGAGTAGTGGTTGGCTACCGGCAAAATTTTCAGCCCCAGCGTATAGTTGCTCTTTTGCTCGGCATAAAACGCCGTCCGCGCAAATCCTTTGCGAAACCGCCCCAGCGTGTAGGTGCTTTCGTGCCCGGCTTCGGGAAACATCATGAGCGTATGGCGATTGTACAAAATGTCGGCAAACTCGTCAAAAAGCTTATAGTTGAGCAGCGGGTTGTCGCCATCCATCGTGCGAAAAGCAGGCATGATTTTGATAAACCGCAGCAACTTGGCTACAAACGTTTTGCGAAACATGTCGCCACGAGCCACAAAAACCGGCTGACGGTAATCACGAAACATGAACAAAATCGCTAAAGCGTCGTTGAGGCCGCTTTGGTGGTTGCACACAATGAGAAGAGGCTCATTGGATTTTGGGATATTCTCAAGTCCTACAACTCGATACTGCTTTAGATAGATATACCGGAACGCAAATCGCACGTAAACGTATAGTAAAAAGTAGAATATCGAAAATTTGTCAATGTTTTTAAACGTAATCATTT
>JAITAP010000057.1 GCA_031284065.1 Prevotellaceae bacterium | reverse complement strand
GTCGGGCAGAGGTATTCCGGTCGGCGTGTATTTCATCTACCTCATGCTGTGCCTGAGGGCAGGCAAGGTAAGCCGACTAAACAGGAGATACGCCGAGAAGATTGCGCCATGCTCTGAAGCAAATGAATGATTACGAACATTACGCGAATGGTGGAAAGCGCTTCCCCCCAAGCATAAGCTGTGGTGGAAAATCATTGCAAGGGCGCTATCCGGGTTCCTCTGCATTTTAAAGCTTAATCAAAACATATATCTGCCCAATATGTTCGGGCATTGCACACTTCCGCCGGGCAATTTATCAACAAATCGGAAAATAAACCTTGCCGAAACGCTGCAAGTTCAGGAGTATTTGCTACCTTAGCGCGGCAAAATTGGAGGAAGTTAGAGAAGTTAATACATCAGTAGGTAATACGGTTAGAGTAGTTTAGTAGTTGGAAAATTGAGTGGTTAGAGAATATGTTCCCTAAACTTCGACGCTCTTAAACTCCTACAACTTCTATAACTTCTAAACTCCTAATCCTCCACCAAAAACAACCCACTTTATAAAAAACGCAAAAAAAAATGGCAAAAGAAAAAGATTTGAAGCTTGACGACAACAAGCTGAAAGCGCTGAAAGCTACGCTTGAGAAGCTGGACAAAGATTTTGGGAAGGGCACCATCATGATGCTTGGCGACAAGCAGGTGGAGCAAATACCGGTTATCCCAAGCGGCTCTATTGCGCTTGACGCGGCGTTGGGCATTGGCGGCTACCCGCGCGGCCGTATTATCGAAATTTACGGCCCCGAGTCGTCGGGAAAAACTACGCTTGCCATACACGCCATTGCCGAAGCGCAAAAGCTGGGCGGCATTGCGGCAATTATCGACGCAGAGCACGCCTTTGACCGCACCTACGCCGAGCAGCTGGGCGTGGACGTAAATCATTTGCTCATTTCGCAGCCGGACAGCGGCGAGGACGCCCTCGAAATTGCCGACCAGCTCATCCGCTCCAGCGCGGTGGATATTGTGGTTATAGACTCGGTGGCGGCGCTCACCCCAAAGGCGGAAATTGAAGGCGATATGGGCGAAAATAAGGTGGGATTGCAGGCGCGGCTCATGTCGCAAGCCCTGCGCAAGCTTACCGGCACCATCAGCAAGACGCAAACAACCTGCGTTTTCATCAACCAGCTGCGCGAAAAAATCGGCGTAATGTTCGGCAACCCCGAAACTACCACCGGCGGAAACGCGCTCAAATTCTACGCTTCCATACGGGTGGACATTCGTAAGGTTACCACCAACAAAGAGGGCGAAGAAGCGGTGAGCAACCACGTGCGCGTGAAGGTCGTGAAAAACAAGCTTGCGCCGCCCTTCCGCAAGGCAGAGTTTGACCTCGTATTCGGCGAAGGAATATCGCGCATAGGCGAAATTGTTGACCTCGGCGTGGAGTTTGGCATTATCAAAAAAAGCGGCTCATGGTTTAGCTACGGCGACACCAAGCTGGGGCAAGGGCGCGACGCTGTGGCCAAGCTCTTTGCCGACAACCCTGAGCTCGCCGAAGAGATTGAAGGAAAGGTGCGCGAGGCGATGAAGAAAAAGGAAGAAGAATAGCCGCAAAGGGCACGGAGAACCACAGAAAAACCACAACTTAACCATGAAAAACGCAATTTACTTCTTTTCACTTTTTTTGCTGGCCGGGCTATGCTCCTGCGCCGGCGATCCGCTGCCCCTGCGCGTGATGACCTTCAACATTCGCTACGACAACCCCGGCGACAGCCTGAACAGCTGGCAGTACCGGAAAGACGTTGCCGCCGAAATCATCAAGGAGTACGACGCCGACCTGCTGGGCACGCAGGAGGTGTTGAACAGCCAGCTCAACGACCTGAAAGCGCGCCTGCCCCGGTATGCCGCTATCGGCGTAGGGCGCACCGACGGCAAAGAAGAGGGCGAGTACAGCGCGATTTTCTACAAGAGCGACAAGCTTGAGGAGGAAAAGTCGGGATACTTTTGGCTGAGCGAAACGCCCGACGTTGCCGGTTCGAAAGGCTGGGACGGCGCCTGCGAGCGCATAGCTACATGGGCAATACTGAAAGAAAAAAACACCGGCAAACGCCTGTTTTTTATTAATACGCACTTGGACCACGTGGGGAAAGTAGCCCGTCGCGAAGGCGTGAAGCTGCTGCTGGAACGCGCAAAAGCGGAGAGCAACGGATTACCCGTCATCATCACCGGCGATTTCAACGCCTCGCCCGAGTCGGAAGTCATCCGGCAGGCGCTTGCCGACGGAAAATTTTTTGACACGCGCCTGCTCGCCCCGTCCGTACCGGAGGTAAGCGGCACGTTTCATGGGTTCGGCGAAGTTCCGGTTGAAAAAAGAACGATTATTGACTACGTATTTGTAACCGGCGACGTTGCCGTAAGCAGCTACACGCTTGTACCGGAAAAACGAAACGGCATCTACCTCTCCGACCACCAGCCGGTTTTCGTTAACTTGGAAATAGCTGACGCTTCTCACTTTTCACAAACAGAGAACAATAAATAGCTATAAAATTCGCCAACATATAAATCATTTACAACATACGAGTTAATAATTTAACTTACGTAGGTGTGTTTTGTGCTTGCCACATCCCGCAGGGGCGCCATGTGGTAGATAGCGATTGAAAAAAAATATAACCTTAATAACGTAAAACAAATCTGAACAATCTCCGCAAACATATTTCGCGCAAAATCGACTTTGTTGCAACAAGAGCACATTGCTAACTCACGTTACGCAGCCCTCGAAAGAAAAACATGCGGCAATTGGTTGCGCCGAGCTTCCCCTACGGGGAATTAAAGCCAATTGCCGCATGTTTTTTATTGCACAAGCATCGTAATCCGTCAAAAATTATACGCCTGCGTAACGCGAAGAAGCTGTATAAGCCGCTACCTGACTTTTTTGTAGCTTAGCATTGCCCACGTGTTGGAAAAAACGGCAAATCCGCAAAGCGCAAGAAGCTGGGGCGTTAGCTCGGCAACGCTGCTGCCCTTGAGGTAAACCATCCGCATGACCTGCATAAAGTACTTTAGCGGGTTGAAAATTGTGATGTTCTGCGCCCACTGCGGCATGCTGCTCACGGGGGTGAACAGGCCGCTCATGAACACCAAAATCATGATGAAAAAAAAGGCGACGAGCATGGCCTGCTGCGTGGCGTTGGAGTAGTTGGATATGACCAGGCCAAAGCCGGAGAGGGCAAGGATGTAAACGCCGATAAAAACGTAAATCGTGCCAAAGCTCCCCACCGGCGTGAGGTTGTAGAGTAACGCTGCCAGCGCAAAGCTGAAGCTGATGGTAATGAAGCCCACAATCCAATACGGTATCAGCTTTGCTATGACGAAGGTGAGCTTGCCTACCGGCGTTACGTTGAGCTGCTCAATGGTGCCGGATTCCTTTTCGCTGACGATGTTCAGCGCCGGCAAAAACCCGCAGAGAAGCGTGATGAGCAACACCATCAGCGCGGGCACCATGTACGCCTTGTAGTTGAGGCTGGGGTTGAAAAAGTAGCTTGCCTGTAGCTGAAAGCTGCCGCTTGCCGCCGCGCCCATGTAGGGAAGCTGCTCGCTGCGGAGCTCGGCGGCGTAGTCGTTCACGATGTTGAGCAGGTAGGAGCTCCCCAGACCGCCCTTTACTCCGTTTACCGCGTTGACCGAAAGCATTACCTCTGCCTCGCCTTCGCGCACCAGCCGCCGCTCAAAGTCCGGCTGAACCTCCAGAATCAAATCGGCTTTGCCGGACTCAATGCTCTGCATTGCCTCGCTGTAGCCGGAGGCCGTTGCGGAGAGGTTAAAGTAGGCAGACGACGATACCTTTTGCGCCAAGCGGGAGGAGAGCGCGCTGTGGTCGTTGTCCACCAGACATACGTTGACGTTCTTTACCTCATGGTTGGCCACCCACGGCATGACGAGCAGCATCACGCAGGGCATCACGATGATGAGCTTGGGCAGGAAAGAGTGGCGCGCCAGCTGCTTAAACTCTTTTTCGATTAAAAATTTTAGCATAATGCTTGTCGTAATTTAGTGTTCATTCTTCAACTTTCTGAAGCTTGCCGTCATGAGCGCTACCGCCATGAGCGAAAGGATAGCGATTTCCTTCAGGCTCGAGGCAATGGGCAAGCCCTCTATCATCAGCTTTTTTACGCCGGCAATGTACCACCTCGCCGGCACAATGCTCGACAGCCATTGCAGGATTGCCGGCATATTTTCTGTGGGAAACATCATGCCCGAGAGCAGCATGACGGGGAGCATGAGCGCCATGCTCGACGCAAGCATTGCCGCTACCTGCGTGGCGACTAAGGTGGAAATCAACATGCCCAGCGCAAGCGAAACAAAAATGTAGAGCAGCGATAGCGCCGTTAGCCCAAGCAGGCTACCGCTCACCGGCACGTTGAGCACGTAAACCGACAGCAGCAGGATGGTAATCAGGTTGACGACGGACAGCGCAAAGTACGGCACAAGCTTGGAGAATATGAGCGCTAACGGCTTCACGGGCGACACAAGCAGCACATCCATTGTGCCCGTTTCCTTTTCGCGGACAACGGAAATGGCGGTCATCATGGCGCAAATGAGTATCAAAATCATGCCCATTACGCCGGGAACAAAGTTGTAGGCGCCTTGCAGCTGCGGGTTGTAGAGCATGTTTACCTGCGCCTTTACGCGAATTGGGATGCTGCGCTCCGCCAGCAGCTCCTGCCGGTAGTCGGCAATGATGCTTGAGGCGTAGCCGGTGAGCGTTACGGCTTGGTTGGGGTCGGTAGCGTCGGCAATGAGCTGCACCGTTGCCTCGCCTGTGCGCCATATATTTTCGCCAAAATTTTCGCTAAAGACAACGACGAGGTTTACCCGCCCCTCCTTGAACACCTCGCCGGCCTCGGCGGCGCTGCTCAAATGCCACACCACGTCAAAGTGGCGGCTTGCGTGAATACGCTCGGTGAGGCGCGTGGTGGCAGCGTCTTTGGAGGGGTCGAAAACGGCAACCTGCGCGTTTTTCACCTCGTTGGTGATGGCAAACCCAAAGAGGATGATTTGCACAACGGGCATTGCAAGCAAAATCAACATGCTGCGCGTGTCCCGAAATATGTGCCGAAACTCCTTAACTATCAATTGATAGTTGATAATTGACAGGCGACGGTTATTTTTGGTAGCCATAGGTTTCTATTGTTTTCACAATGCTAATCAATGCGTTGAAATTCAATTATTTACATTTTTGCGTAAAAGCGAAGTTGCTTTAGCTGTCCAACGTCAGCTTGCCTGCACCAGACGCTGAAAAACGGCGTCCATGTTGGGAGCGTTGAGCCGCTGCCGCAGGTTTTTGGGCGTGTTGAGCGCCTCAATTCGCCCGTCAACCATAATGGAAACGCGGTTGCAGTACTCGGCCTCGTCCATGTAGTGGGTGGTTACAAAAACGGTAATGCCGCGCTCCGCCGCCTGATAAATCATCTCCCAAAACTTGCGGCGCGTGGCCGGGTCAACGCCTCCCGTAGGCTCGTCGAGAAACACCACCTCCGGTTCGTGAAAAATGGCGACCGAAAAAGCCAGCTTTTGCTTCCACCCCAAGGGCAGGGCTTTTACGAGCGTATTGCGCTCCGCCTCAAACCCGAGGTGGGTAAGCGTTTGCTCGGTTTTTAAGGCAATCATTTTGTCGCCCATGCCGTAAATTCCGGCAAACAGGCGAATATTTTCCCAAACCTTTAAATCTTCGTACAGCGAAAATTTTTGGCTCATGTAGCCAATGCTTCGCTTCACCTTTTCCGTTTCGCGGGCAACGTCGTAGCCCGCCACCACGCACCTGCCCGAAGTGGGCTTGCTCAGCCCGCACAACACGCGCATGGCGGTAGTTTTCCCTGCGCCGTTAGCGCCCAAAAACCCAAAAATCTCCCCCCGCTCCACGCTGAACGTAATGCAGTTCACTGCGGTGAAATTCCCGAAGCGTTTGGTAAGATTCTCGGCGTAAATAACACTCATAATGATTAATGATTAATGGTTAATGATTAATAGGCTAACGCCTGATTATAGCTAAACGCAAACGGCGTGCGTCAGCCCATTAATCATCCAATATTGTTTTTGGCGGTTTTGATGCTGCTTGTTATCATTTTTATAAGTTCTACAGCGTCGCTGTGGATGCTGTCAAACTCTTTGTCCGTCAAAAATTCCGTTGCGCACAATAGCTCCAACCAATAGATGGTTTCGTTGATTTCTTTTTGGGCAATAGCCATTTTATGTATAAAGTCAGCTCTGCTTTCCGAGTATTCCGCCTCGCGCACCATAGCGCCTATCGACGTACTGCTACGCAGAACTTGTTTGGATAAAATAAATTCTTTCTTCTCATCGCACAAATGCTTGTATAAATTCACAACCCGTACCGCGAACTTAAAGGATTTTTCTTTCAAAATATTCTGTTTCATTTTTTTTATTGATTATTAATTAATGATTAATGGTTAATGATTAATGATTAATAGGCTAACGCCTGATTATAGCTAAACGCAAACGGCGTGCGTCAGCCCATTAATCATTAATCATTAATCATTAATCATTGCAATATAGCAATCTTCGATTGTGGGTTGAATTTTTTTCACCTCAACGTTGAGGTAGCCCAGCATTTTGAGGTTTTCTTCGAGCTGCAAGGGGGTGATTCGCTCGCTCCGCACCGTTGCGTGGTGCGCATCGCCAAAGGCGTAGGAGGAGATAATATCCTCGTGCCGCCGCAAATCCGTTAGCAGCTTATACATTGGGTCGCCCTGCACCGACCACAGCGTTTGCGGAAATTGGCTGATAATGCGCTCCGGCGTTTCGATTTTGAGGACGGCGCCTTCCCGCATCAGCGCAATCCTGTCGCAGCGCAAAGCCTCGTCCATGTAGGGGGTGGAGACCACGATGGTAATGTCTTGCCGCCGCAGCTGCGCGAGTATGTCCCAAAACTCTTTGCGCGAAATGGGGTCAACGCCGGTTGTGGGCTCGTCCAGCAGCAGCACGGAGGGCTTGTGGATGAGGGCGCAGCACAGCGCCAGCTTTTGCTTCATTCCGCCCGACAGCTTGCCCGCCCGCCGGCTCTTGAACGGCTCCAGCTGCCGGTAAATATCCCGTATCAGCGGGTAGTTTTCGCGAATGGTAACGTTGAATATTGAGGCAAAAAAGTTCAGATTTTCCTCCACGCTCAGGTCCTGATAAAGCGAAAAGCGGCCGGGCATGTACCCAAGGCGGTTGCGTATGGCGTGATAATCTTTCACAACGTCCAAACCCTCAACGGTTGCCCCGCCGCTATCGGCGCGAAGCAGGGTGGTAAGGATGCGGAACAGCGTGCTTTTTCCGGAACCGTCGGGGCCAATGCAGCCAAATATTTCGCCGCGCCCCACCTCGAACGAGGCGTTGCGCAAGGCTTCCACCTTGCCGTAGCGCTTGCTTAGCTGCCGGCAGCTGATTGTAGCAATATTCTCGGTTGACATGTTTTTGAGCTTAGAATTTCACAATTTGTAAATTTTGAAAATCCTGCAATTACGTAAATATCTAATTCGTAATTATCAATTCCCCATACATTCCCCGCTTGAGGTACCCGTCGTTTTTGACGGTAATCTTTATGGCGTAAACCAGATTGGCGCGCTCATCGCGAATCTGGATGGTTTTGGGGGTGAACTCGGCTTTGTCCGAAATCCACGTGATAGCGCCGTCGTAGGCTTTCATGTCTTTTTCGCCAAAATCGGAAAATACCTTTACGCGCTGCCCGATTTTCACCTGCGTAAGCTGGCTTGAGGTAATGTAGGCTCGGAGCGTCATGTTCTCCAGATTTGCCACTTTGAACAGCGCTTTTCCCGGCGCTACCAGCTCGCCCGGCTGCGCATATTTTGCCAGCACTGTTCCTGCGGTGGGGCTTGTAATGGCGCACTTTTGCAGCTGGTCGTCGAGCTGCGCCAGCTGCGCCTTTAGCGCAAGCGTTTCGTCGGCAACGCCTTTGTTGCCCGTTTCCATTGCCGACTTTTGCGCGGCAAGCTGCGTCTCCAGCAACGCCGCCTGTGCGCGGATGTCGTCCACCTGCTTTTGGGTAGCTGCGTCGGATTTAAGGAGATTCTCAAAGCGGCGCAGCTCGGTTTTTGCCGTAGCTATTTGCAGCTCGAGGGCGGCGGTTTGGATGGGTATGTCCACGTGGCGGCTCTGCGTTGCCTTGATGCGTGCCTGCACCTGTAGCCGTTGCAGGCGCAGCTGCGTGGTATCCACGCAGCCCACCTGCCGGTTGGCTTGCAGCAGCATACCCTCCTCTGCGTCGAACCACAGCAGCCTGCCGGTTGCCTCCGCCGATACGGTTACCTCTGTAGCCTCAAATACGCCTGTGGCGTCGTACTTTTGCTGCCTCCCGCCGCACGACGAGGCAAGCAGCAGCGCGAAAATCAATCGGCAGCGGACGGCCGGAAGTTGAAAATAACCGCTCTTCAGCCGGCGATTACCGTTTAGCATTGTTCTCATGATTTTTTTTGGTTTTTATTTGTAAATGTTTGTTCATTGTCCGTTGAGCAGCTGCCGGTACCCGGCAATAGCCATCATCAGCTCCACCTCGTGCAGCGCCCTTGCCTGCCTTGCCAGATTTTCGGCGGTTACTTCGCGCAGCAGCTCCGTTACGCTAAGGGTTCCGTTTGCCACCTTTGCCTCCGCCGCTTTCTTCACGCTTTCGCGCAGCGCAATAATTTCGTCGTCCATCTTCATCATATCGCGAATGTTCTGTATGGTTGCCGTCAGCTGCGCCTTTTGCATGTTGAGGTTGAGCATGTAGCTTTCCGTTTGCACCGCCACCGTGCTTTTTTTCACCTCTATTTTTTTGCGCTCGTTGGCCTGCGTGTACAGGCTGCCGAAACTCCACGAGAGCCGCGCTCCGGCAATGTAAAACGGAGACAGCTCGTTGGTCAGCATGTTAAGTCCGGGTTTGCCGTAGCCGCCCTGCGCAAACAGCCCCAGCTTGGGGAGGGTGGCAGCCCGAATGTTTTCTTTTTGCGCGTCGAGGTAGCGGCGTTGCGCGTCGAGCAGCCGCAGGCTGGGGAGGCTATCCGTTTGCAGGAGCTGCGGCAAATCGTCCGGCGGCTTTTCCACGCTCCAAAAGGCTGTATCCGGCATTGCCGTCAGGGCTGACAGCATTTCGCAGTACGCCTTTCTGTCCCCCCGCAGCTGCGCTTGGCGCTGGCTAACGTTCAGCTGCTCCACCTTTACGGCGTCCAGATCGGCGTGTCCGGCAAGGCCGTTTGCGATGTAGCTCGCCGTGCGGCCGTAGCCGCGTTGCAGCTCGTCCGCCAGCAGGGCGCTTTGCCGCAGCTGTTCGTCCGCCAGCAGGATACCAAAGTAGAGCTGGTTGACTTTTTCGTTAAGGGCGTACAGGTCCGCCTCCACCTGACGCGCTTCGACGGCCGAGCTCGCCCTTGCCGTTTTTTTCTGTGCGCTGATAGCGCCGCCGTCCCACACCGTTTGGGTTACGTCGAGCGTGGCGCCGTACTGGTCTTTGCTCAGGCTGGGAATGTTGACGCCGCCCATGCTGGGAATTTTGGAAAAATCTATCGGGATTTGCGTTACATCCGACTGGTACGAAGCTTTGACCGCCAGCGAAACCTGCGGCAGGTAGCCTCTGTTGAGGTTGGAAACGCTGAGCTCCATTGCCCTTTCGACCAAGCCGCGCTGCTTGGCCAGCGGGTAACATGCCTGCGCTCGCGCCCGGCACTGCTCAAGGGTGACGGGAGGATGCGCCTCAAGCGAAACGCTGCGCAAAAGCGCGAAAGCCGCCCCACAGCTCGCAAGGAGCAAGCGAAAAGTATTTTTTGTTTTCATAACTTTTTAGGAGTTTAGAAGCATAGAAGTTGTTGAGGAACCTTTAACTTTTAGTTTTTAACTTTTAGTTTTTAACTTTTAGTTTTTAACTTTTAACTTTCATCTGCTTTCAGGCTGTTCAGAACGCACGTAACGTTTTCCTGCTTTCTGTTTGCTATAAATTTTTTCAAATCGCTGTCGGACATATTCGTGAATGACTGAAAAATAGGATACACTAAAAACAGTAAAACATTTTGTGATAGCATATTCACCAACAAATTGAGGGCAGATATTTTGCGGATTTTCCCCTCCCTGTGCGCCTCGTCCAGCTCCGCCTGCAACTTTTCGATTATTTGCTGTACATGTTTACCCACCACTTGCTTAATATTTTCGACGCGCTGGGGCACGCGGGCTATTTCGCTGATAATCAAAAACGGCACTTTGGGGTTGCTCAGCAAAAAATCGAATTGCAGCTCTACCTGCATCCTGATTTTTTCCATCAGCGGAATATCTTTTCCCAGCACCTCGAACACGGTAGAAATCACGCTCTGTACTTTGTGCGCAAACACCGCCTCAAACAAGTTGTCTTTTGTCCGGAAGTAGTAGTGCAGCAACGCCTGATTTACGCCCGCAAGCTTGGCAATATCCACCGTTTTTGCCATAGCAAAACCTTTGTTGAGAAACACCTCTTCGGCAGCGTTCAAAATGGCTTGCTCCGTATCGGTATGGTTATTAGTAGGCATATTTAATTTCGTTGTTTAATTTTGCTGTTTAATAATTCGATTAATTTTTGCAAAGGTGGGAATTTTGGAAGTACGGTGCAAGAGTCAAGGTGTTATGTAAGGTTAAACAATGTATTCAAGCCACACAACCCGTTGGGAATGTGCCCATGAGAATTTTGAATTTTGAATTTTGAATTTTGAATTTTGAATTTTGAATTTTGAATTGGCTGACGCCGGGCAAGTCCCGTTAGGGACGGAATGTTGGTAGAAAACGGATACCCCCCCCCCCTCTCGTTTTCCCCGTCCCGTAGGGACGGAATGTTGGTAGAAAATGCCACCGTTACACATTTTTTCTTCCGTCCCGTTTTTACATTCCGTCCCTACGGGACGGGGGATGAGAGGGGGGTATCCGTTTTCTACCAACATTCCGTCCCTACGGGACGGCGCTTGAGAATTGAGAATTTTGAAT
>JAITAP010000003.1 GCA_031284065.1 Prevotellaceae bacterium | reverse complement strand
GGTGGGGATTTCAAACTTTATTTAGGATTACGTACGCGTTTTTCTTGCAGATTTGCTCAAAAAACATTAAACTCAATCGCCGAGTCAGAAAAAATTTGAATATTCCATCTTTTAAGTTTTTTTAGTAGAAATATATCTAAAGATATTTGGCAGTATCCAACTTATTTAACTACCTTTAAAATTTGAAACTCAGGCTTCCGGTGATGGGTAAATCCTTTTATGTGAACAGTTTATATGCAAATTAGATAATGCTCGACAGAAAAAAAATTAAGAGCGCACTTCTTTCGGTATTTTACAAAAATGGACTCGAAGAAATAGTCCGGTACCTTAGCGATAACGGCGTTAAGATATACTCTACAGGCGGAACGCTCAGCTTTATCGAGGGGCTTGGCGCAACGGCGCAACCGGTGGAAAGCCTCACCGGATACCCTTCCATCCTTGGCGGGCGCGTGAAAACCCTGCACCCCAAAATTTTTGGCGGAATCCTTGCGCGCCGCGACAACCCGGATGACTGCACGCAGCTGGCGCAGTACGAAATTCCCGAAGTGGACTTGGTGATAGTAGATTTGTACCCCTTTGAGGAAACGCTGGCTTCGGGCGCACCCGACGACGAGGTGATAGAAAAGATAGATATTGGCGGAATTTCGCTCATCCGCGCCGCCGCAAAGAACTACGGCGACGTTGCCATTGTAGCCTCGCGCCGCCAGTACGCCGAGCTGCTGGCCATGCTCAGGGAAAACGGCTGCGGCGCCACGCTGGCCAACCGCAGGTATCTGGCGGCGCAAGCGTTCAACGTGTCGAGCCACTACGATAGCGCCATCTTTTCCTACTTCAACCGCAGCGAGCACATTCCCGCGTTTAAGCAAAGCGTGCACGGCGTTACGCCGCTGCGCTACGGCGAAAATCCGCACCAAAAAGCGGCGTTTTACGGCAGCTTTGGCGACATGTTTGAGCAGCTGCACGGAAAAGAGATTTCGTACAACAACCTGCTCGACATCGACGCTGCGGTGAGCCTCATCCGCGAGTTTGACGAGCCAACGTTTGCCATTCTCAAGCACAGCAACGCCTGCGGCGCCGCCTCGCGCCCCACGCTGCTACAAGCGTGGGAGGCTGCGCTTGCCGCCGACCCCGTATCCGCATTTGGCGGCGTGCTGATATGCAACCGCGAGCTGGACAAGGCCACCGCAGAAGAAGCGGGCAAGCTGTTTTGCGAGGTGGTGATTGCCCCCGCCTACAACGAAGACGGGTTGGCGATTCTGAAGCAAAAGAAAAACCGCATCATCCTCGTGGCAAAAACGTTTGAGCTGCCTGCGGCGCAGAGCCGCACGCTGCTCAACGGCGTGGCCACGCAGGAGCGCGATTTGGCGGCGGAGGGCGAGAGGGACATGACCTCCGTAACCGCCGCCAAGCCCACCGCCGAGCAGGTGCAGGACTTGATTTTTGCCAACAAGCTGGTGAAGCACTCCAAGTCGAACGCTATTGTGCTGGCCAAAAACCGCCAGCTCCTCGCCGGCGGGGTGGGTCAAACCTCTCGGGTGGACGCCCTGCGCCACGCCATCGAAAAGGCGGCGGCATTTGGATTTTCGCTGTCGGGCGCGGTGATGGCCTCCGACGCATTTTTTCCCTTCCCCGACTGCGTGGAGATAGCGCACAAGGCGGGGATTGCCGCCATTATTCAGCCGGGCGGCTCGGTAAACGACCAAAAGAGCATTGACTACTGCAACGCAAACGGCGTGGCAATGGTCGTTACGGGGGTACGGCATTTTAAGCACTGACGCATCATTTGTATAATGTAGTATGTAAAATTTTTAAACTTAAAATGGGATTTTTTTCATTTCTTACGCAAGAGCTGGCAATGGACTTGGGAACTGCCAACACTGTAATTATCCACAATGACCGCATTGTGGTTGACGAACCCTCAATTGTAGCCATTGACCAGAATACGGGCAGGCTCATTGCCGTTGGCGATACGGCGCGGCAAATGCACGGCAAAACGCCCGAAAACATCAAAACTATCCGCCCGCTTCGCGATGGCGTAATTGCCGACTTCAACGCCTCCGAGCAAATGATGCGCGGCATGATAAAAAAAATTAATACGGGGAGCCACCTCTTCAAGCCGTCGCTGCGCATTGTGGTGTGCATCCCGTCGGGGAGCACGGAGGTGGAGATACGCGCCGTGCGCGACTCCTCCGAGCACGCCGGCGGGCAGGACGTGTACATGATATACGAGCCTATGGCGGCCGCGCTGGGCATCGGGCTGGACGTAGAGGCGCCGGAGGGCAACATGATTGTTGACATAGGCGGCGGCACAACCGAAGTTGCCGTTATTGCGCTTGGCGGCATTGTGTGCAACAAAAGCGTGCGCATAGCCGGCGACGTGTTTACGGCAGACATACAAGCCTACATGCGCCACCAGCACAACATTAAAATCGGCGACCGCACAGCGGAAGACATAAAAATCAACGTGGGCAGCGCCCTTGCCGAGCTGGCAGACCCTCCCGCCGATTTTGCCGTGCGCGGACCGAACCTGATGACCGCGCTCCCCATCGAAGTGCCCATCTCGTATCAGGAGGTGGCGTACAGCCTCGACCGCTCTATTTCAAAAATAGAAAGCGCCATCTTGGGCGTGCTGGAGCAAACCCCGCCGGAGCTGTACGCCGACGTGGTAACCAAAGGCGTTTACCTGACCGGCGGCGGCGCGCTGCTGCGAGGCCTGGACAAGCGGCTGTCGGAAAAAATCAACATCCCGTTCCACGTGGTGGAAGACCCGCTGCACGCTGTGGCAAGAGGCACGGCTATTGCGCTGAAAAATATCGGGAATTTCCTGTTCCTGATGAGGTAGCCGGAGCGCGCGCTACCGGTTGTCAAGTAACCTTTATTGCCTGTTTGCCACATGGGTACCCTGCTGAAATTCATACTTCGCTTTCGCGTGTTTATCATCTTCCTCGTGCTGGAAGGCATTGCCGTAACGCTACTCCTGCGCAACTCCTACTACCAGCAAACGCAAATGTATGGGGTGATGCAGGTGGTGCAAAACTACTGCTTTAAGCAGGTGAGCGCCCTCACGAGCTACCTTGCGCTCAGCGATGACAACAAAGCGCTTTTGCTCGAAAACGCCAAGCTGCGCAACATGCTCGACCACTACCAGAGCATTGATACCGCCAAAAACTTGGCGCTAATAAACGCCGGCACAGGCACGCGGCTCACCTACATGCCCGCCAAGGTGGTAAACAGCACAACCAACAAGCAGCACAACTACCTTGTGCTGGATATAGACAAGTGGGAAGATATTACCCCCGACATGGGCGTGATAACCGACAACGGCGTGGTGGGCATCGTTGTCAGCACGTCGGCGCACTACGCTATCGTAATGTCGCTGCTTAACCGCGACTTCAAAATCAGCGCGCGCATCAAGCAAAGCGGATACCTGGGGACGCTCATGTGGGACGGGCTTGACTACCGCGAAGCTATTCTGTCGGAGGTGCCGCAGCACGTGAGCATAGCGGTGGGCGATACCATAGAAACAAGCGGGTACTCCGCCGTGTTTCCCGAAGGTATCTTTATCGGCACAGCCACTTCGCACGAAACAAAAAAGGGAAATTTTCACGAAATACGCGTGAAGCTTGAGGTCGATTTCAAAAAATTGCGGCACGTGAATGTAACAAAATTTGTGCACTACGAGGAGCTGAGAGATATTGAAAGGCAAATATCAACACAACAAATACTGTATAAATGAAAAAATGGCAGAAGAGCACATTGATTGCAGTAGCAATGGTTGCCGCGCAAATTCTTTTGTTTAACAACGTGCAGCTGCGCGGCATACTCGACTCGTTTGTAGCCCCCTGCATATACATTCTTTGCATCATCATACTCCCCATAGGCGTTTCCAGAGTGCGCCTGCTGCTGATTTCCTTTGCGCTTGGGCTGGCCGTCGATGTGCTGTCGGGGACGTTAGGCCTGAACACCGTAGCGTGCGTGCTGCTTGGCTTTATTCGGCCGGCGGTAATGAAAATGTTTGTCCGCAGAGAAAATATTAACGAGGAGGTGCGCCCGTCCATCTACACCCTGAAATTTTTCAATTTTTCAATTTACGCATTTATTCTGGCGTTTATCTTTCACCTGACGCTGTTCTTTCTGGAGATATTTACGCTTTACGAGGCCTACTTTACGCTGCTGCGCACCCTTTTGAGCGCTATTGCGGCCGTCGTCATTATGCTGATTTTGGAATTTTTCTTTGAGAAAAAAGTTAACCGCTACTGATACGTGAACAAATTTGCAAATAGAAAGCTGTACATTATTCTCTTTTTTTCGGCGGTATGCCTCATTATCGTCGGACGCTTGTTTTACATTCAGATAGTTGACGGGTACTACAAGCGCACAGCCGACCAAAATGCAATGCGCTACGAGATTCAGTACCCCGCACGCGGACTTATTTACGACCGCAACGGCACGCTGCTGGTAGGCAACCAAACCGTGTACGACATTGTGGTTATACCGCGCGAGCTGGCCGCCTTTGATACGGCGGCGCTATCGGCAACGCTGAAAACTTCTTCCGCGCAAATTCAGCGCACGCTAAGCGCAATTAAGTCTAAAGCGAAAAAAACCGCCGCCTACCAGCCCGCGCTCTTCCACCGGCAGATTTCTATGGAGACCTTTGCGCTGCTACAGGAAAAATGGTTTAAGTTTCCCGGCTTCTACGCGCAGGCGCGCAGCATACGCTCCTACCCGCGCCGCCTTGCCGGAAACCTCATCGGCTACATTGGCGAAGCCGATACCAGCAGCATTACCGCCGACCCCTTCTACACGCAGGGAAGCTACATCGGCAAAATCGGCATAGAGTACTCCTACGAAAAGACGCTGCGCGGCAAGCGCGGCGTGAACGTGTACATGCGCGACGTGTACAACCGCGTAAAAAACTCCTACGCCGACGGCAAGTACGACACCATCGCAGTGCCCGGCGACTACATTGTGTGCACCATAGACGCCGGGCTACAGGAGTACGGAGAGCGCCTCATGCAAAATAAAATCGGAAGCATTGTTGCCATAGAGCCGGCAACGGGCGAAATCCTTACGCTTGTATCCTCCCCCAACTTCGACCCCGAGCTGTTCATCGACGTACACCGCGTTGCAGAGCGCAATGCGCTCATCAGCGACCCGATAAAGCCGCTGTTCAACCGCGCAGTGATGGCGCAGTACCCGCCCGGCTCCATCTTTAAGTGCCTCAACGCGCTTATTGCGCTACAGGAGGGCACGGCAACCGAAAGAACTTCCCACAGCTGCGAGGGCGGGTACGTCTTTGGCGCGCGCTCCGTAGGGTGCCACAGGCACTTTTCGCCGGTCAACCTGATACAGTCGCTGCAAGTTTCGTGCAACACGTACTACTGCCACACCTTTCGGGACATTATAGACAAGTACAGCGATCCACAGGTCGGCTTCAACATCTGGCGCAGGCATATCGAAAGCTTTGGCATAGGGCGCAAGCTCAACTCCGATATTCCCAACGAGCTGCGCGGCATACTGCCTACTACCGCCACCTACGACCGCATGCACGGCATAAACAGGTGGAAATCGCTAAGCATTATCTCGCTGGCAATAGGGCAGGGCGAGCTGGGCGTTACGCCGCTGCACATGGCAAACATTGCCTCCACCATTGCCAATCGCGGATATTACTACACCCCGCATGTTGTCAAAAGTATTCGGGGGCAAAAGCCGGACAGCAGCTTCTTTGTGCCGCACCATACAACCATCGACCGCAAGTACTTTGAGCCGATAGTGCAGGGCATGTACTACGCCGTAACCCAACCCGGCGGCACAGCCCGCATTGCGCAAATATCCGACATTGAGCTGTGCGGCAAAACGGGTACGGCGCAAAATCCGCACGGCGAAGACCATTCGGTATTCATCTGCTTTGCGCCCAAAGACGACCCCAAAATAGCCGTAGCGGTGTACGTGGAAAACGGCGGCGCCGGGGCAAGGTGGGCGGCGCCAACGGCAAGCCTCATTGTAGAAAAATACTTGAAGAAAACCATCTCGCGCACGTGGTATGAAGACTACGTTGTAAACGGAAACTTAATTCAACAACATGGCGTACAGAGGAAGCAATAGGCTACTGGCAAAAATTGACTGGGGCGCTATCCTGATATGGGTAACGCTAATGGGTATCGGCTTGCTCTGCATATACACATCAGGGTTTAACGAAGACTACCCCCGCTTTTTTGATGCGCACAACCAAAGCCGGCTTCAGGCCATTTGGGTGGGCATGGCGTGCGTCATTGCCATTTTGGTGATGGCCGTAGAAAGCCAGTTCTACGCCTTTTTTGCCGGATTTTTGTACGTTCTTGTGCTGCTGCTCGGTGTAGCCACGCTCGCGTTCGGGCAGGAAATAAACGGCTCCAAATCATGGCTCTCGCTTGGCGTTATAAGCATTCAGCCGGTAGAATTTATGAAAGTGGCCACTGCGCTGATGCTCGCCAAAGTACTCAGCGCGCACGGCTTCCACCTGCAAAATTTTAAAAACGCGCTGCGGGCTATCGTCGTTATCCTGGCGCCATTTGCGCTCACGCTCTTGCAGCACGACACCGGCTCGGCCTTAGTCTTCACGGCGTTCAGCATTGTGCTCTACAGAGCGGGGCTTAAAACGTGGATTCTGATGTCCGGCATGTTTCTCATTTTTCTATTCATCCTCTCGCTACTTGTGGAGCAGGCGGCCATTATCATCTTCATCGGGTTGCTTTGCAACGGCATTTTTATGTTCATTAGCAAGCGGTACAAGATAAGCTTTATCAACATGGCAATAGTTGCCGTCGTAACGCTGACGCTGCGCTTTGGGCTGAGGCTATGGGGCATTAACATTCCGCTCTTTGAGTCGCTCATCATTGCGCACGTAGCCATGCTGCCCGCAGTAGCCATCTATGCGTGGTGGCACAGGCTAAAGTACATATTCCTCATTGTCGGCTTTTTCATCGCTTCCGTCAGCATTACCTACTCGGTGGACTACGTGTTTGACAACGTGCTCAAGGAGCACCAGCGCCGAAGAATAAACGACATGCTGGGCATAGAATCCGACGTCAGGGGCTGGGGCTACAACGTTCATCAGTCAAAGATTGCCATAGGCTCCGGAGGCTTGACGGGGAAAGGTTTTATGGGCGGAATGCAAACAAAGGGAAACTTTGTGCCGGAGCAAAGCACCGATTTTATATTCTGCACCATCGGCGAAGAGTGGGGTTTTTTGGGCGCTACGCTGGTGATGGGGCTGTACCTGCTGCTGTTTGTGCGTATAGTCAACATTGCCGAGCGCCAAAAAAATGTTTTTGCCAAGTTCTACGGCTACGGCGTTGCCGGTATTCTGTTTTTCCACGTAGCCGTAAACATTAGCATGACCATTGGCATCATGCCCGTAGTGGGTATTCCCTTGCCGTTCATCAGCTACGGAGGGTCGTCGCTTTGGGCGTTCACCATCCTTCTGTTTATGCTGCTCAAGTTCGACGTGGCGCGGTACGAGCGAGCCGGGAATTAGAAATGACTTTGCTGCAACGAGA
>JAITAP010000275.1 GCA_031284065.1 Prevotellaceae bacterium | reverse complement strand
CTGTATATGCCATCGCGGTACGCGCCGCGCCAGCCGTGAAACGGCTGCGCAAAAAGTTGCTGCGTAAAAACACACGCCGCGCCCGCAAGCAGGATTCGGGTGTTGGGCAGTAGTAGCAGATTCATTGTTTTTTTAGATTTGTGTGATAAAAATGACTTTGTTGCAACGAGAACAGATTACTATATAAAGCCTAATAAACTTACAATCACTTATTGACCGACAGCAAGTCCCGCAGGGACGACACATATTGTCGTTTTCAAGTGTCGTCCCTGCGGGACTTAAGAGGAGAGCGCTATCGTTACCGTAGGCTAAAGCCTACGGTTAATCAAGTGTCGTCCCTGCGGGACTTACACGGCATCAGCCAATTCAGAATTCAAATTTTTTCCGCAAGTTCTCGTTGCAACAAAGCCATTCAGAATTCAAAATTTCTTTCGGCGTTAGCCAATTCAGAATTCAAAATTTAAAATTCAAAATTTCTCAGAGCTTTTTCCCTGCCAGTTCAGCCAGCTCGCTGCGTTCTCCCTTTACAAGGTTCACGTGCGCAAATATTTCTTCGCCAACCATGCGGTCGCTCAGGTGCGTCAGCCCGTTGGAGCGGATGTCCAGATAGGGAGAGTCTATTTGCTGAATGTCGCCCGTGAATACCATTTTTGTGCCCTCTCCGGCGCGGGTTACGATGGTTTTCACCTCGTGCGGCGTAAGGTTTTGCGCCTCGTCGATGATGAAGAAAGTGTTGTTGAGGCTGCGCCCGCGTATGTAGGCCAGCGGGGTAATCATCAGCTTGTTTTGCCGTTGCAACTCCTCAATGTGCACGGCTTCGCGGCTTGTGGGCTTAAGCTTGCTTTTTATCACGGTAAGGTTGTCGTAGAGCGGCAGCATGTAGGGCATTAGCTTTTCGTTGATAGCGCCGGGCAGGAAGCCCATATCCTGATTTTGCAGGGGAATTACGGGTCTTGAGAGGAGTATTTGGTCGTACTTTTCTTCTTGCGCAAGCGCCGCCGCCAGCGCCAGCAGGGTTTTTCCGGTGCCGGCAATGCCCGTGAGCGAAACCAGCTGAATGTCCGGGTTGGTGAGCACGTGCATGGCGAACGTTTGCTCGGCGTTGCGCGGCTCAATGCCGTAGGCGCGGATTTTGTCAACGCGCATCAGGCGGTTGCTGCGCTTGCTGTAGCAGGCTAAGGCAGAAGCGTCGCCGCTCTTTAGGATTACAATTCGGTTGGCGTACAGCGGTTGCCCCAGCTTGAGCGCAGCCACGCTTATCCCCTCGCTGCCGGAGTACAGCGCGGCAATTTGCGCAGCGTCAACCTCCAGCGTGCCGGCGTCCTTTTTTATGTGGTCAACGTCTTTCACCTGCCCCGACAGGTAGTCCTGCGCGTCTATCCCCAGCGATTTTGCCTTCATGCGCAGGTTAATATCCTTGCTGACGAGCACCGTTACTTCGCTTGGCCGCTTCTTTTTTTCGTCGTAGGCAACCGCCAGAATACGGTGGTCGGGCGTTACCTCGTCAAACGAGTCCATCATCTCCTGCGTGAATGGCTTGCCTGTGGCAATGCACAGCCTGCCCAGATTTTCCCCCAGCGCCACGCCGTTGGTAAATACCTGATTGCCGGCAATGCTGTCGAGGATACGCGCAAACTCGCGGGCGTTGTAGTTGATTTGCTCGTTGCCCTTTTTGAACTTGTCCAGCTCCTCCAGCACCACGATTGGTATTACGATGTTATTCTCCTGAAAGTTATATATGCAGCGGTAGTCGTGCAAAATAACGTTGGTATCCAGCACAAATGTTTTTGGCGGCTTACCCGTAGTAGCGTTTGCTTTTTTCATAATAATGGCGTAAAGTCTAACAATAATAAAAAAAATAAAAGTAGTAATTTTATTTGGAAAAAACTTTGACGCGCAGCAAAAACTGCACGCTAACTTTTTTTAGCTAACATTGCCCGCGTGACGGCAACAACGCCAAGTCCGCAAGGCGCAAGCGTCTGTAGCGTCAGCTCGCCAACGCTGCCGCCCGTTGAGGTAAACCCTGCGCATGGCCTGCATAAAAGGCTTCAACGGGTTGAAAATTGTAGCGCTCTGCGCACATTCCCAAAATAGCTTTGCGGCCTGTAAGATTTCTTACCATTTTTCTTTACTTTTGTGGCTCGGCAATCGGGCAAGGCAGCTTTGGTAGCGTCTCAAATTGGCTATTTTGGCGCCCAGCACAGATTTTATTCGTTTCTCCGGCAGCGCAAAGCGGTTTAGCTTGTGCCGTCTGTGCGCTAATATGTAATATACGACGCTGTATATCGGGCGATACTGCCTCGCGTCAGGATTATTTTTAAACACCGCTTAATGTGTTCATAATGAGAAAGCGTTCCTGCCTCGTGCCGCTAATTTTTTATGCAATGAACAACAGTGTCCTTACGGTCGCGCTCACGGCGCTTTTTATTACGGTATTCGCAGGTAGCCGTGCGGCGGCGAAAATGCTCGTTTCGGAGCTTAAGTGCGAGAATCTGGTAAATCCCAATGCTATTGATAATACGAAACCGCATTTCAGCTGGAAAGTAAAATCGGAGAGCGCAATGCGGCAGCAGGCGTATGAAATTCAGGTTGCCTCCGACAGCGCGCTCCTGCAAAGCGGACGGGCTGATTTATGGAATCCGGGCAAAGTAAATTCTCCGGCCTCCGTAATGGTTCCCTACAAGGGCGACAAATTAAGTGCGCGTTCGTTGTGCTATTGGAGAGTCCGGATTTGGAACGAAAAAGGAGAAGCTTCGGCATGGACGGCCATTGCCCGCTTTGGAGTCGGGCTCCTAAGCAAAAGCGATATGCAGGGAAGCTTTATCGGGTTGACCGGCGTAAAAAACCCCATTTTACGCAAGAAATTCACGGTTGCCGACAAAAACACCTCCTTTTTGTACGTCAATTCGCTGGGCTACCACGAAGTATATCTCAACGGCGGAAAAGTTTCCAAAGATGTGCTTTCGCCTGCCGTTTCCCAGCTGAACAAGCGCTCGGTGGTCGTTACCTACGATGTAACCAGCCATCTTCAACCCGGAGAGAACGAGCTGGTCATCTGGCTCGGCCAGGGCTGGTACAAACAATCGGCATGGGACAGGGTGGATATTGCAATTTTAGACGGCCCTGTGGTGAGAGCGCAGCTGGACGTTCGGCAACGCAAGGCGTGGCGCACCCTGCTCATTACCGATTCGAGCTGGCAGGGGCGAGCCGGCGGCTACGAAGATACCGGCTCATGGAACGCGCTCCGCTTCGGCGGGGAGAATGTAAATGCCGCAAGCAACCCAAAAGATTTGTACCCCGCCACGTTAGACCGGTTGACGTGGCAACCGGCGGCAGTTCGTACGGCGCACGACCACGAAATTATCCCCGAAATGACGGAGCCTAACCGTATCAGGGAAAAGATACCGGCAAAATCCATTACAAAAATCGACGCGGCTACGTGGCTGATTGATATGGGCAAATCCGTAAACGGCTGGCTTGAATGGCGCGTGCCCTCACTACCCAAAGGGCAACAAATTTCGATATGCTACTCCGACGATATAAACGCCGATGGCACATGGCTGGATATGGCGGGCGGCCAAAGCGACCGGTACACCGCATCGGGCGAAGATGGCGAAGCGTTTTGCAATAAATTTAACCACCACGCCTTCCGGTATGTTAAAATTTGTAATATTCACGCAAAGCCTGAGCTGGAAGATGTGAACGCCTACCTGATTCATACCGATTACAAAGCCGCCGCTTCATTTGAATGTTCCGACTCCGACATGAATGTCATTCACGACATGGTGCAGTACACCATGCGCTGCCTTGCATTTGCCGGCTACATGGTCGATTGTCCCCATCTGGAGCGGGCGGGCTACGGCGGCGACGGCAATTCTTCGCTCCTCAGCCTGCAAACCATGTACGATGTTGCACCCTTATTTACCAG
>JAITAP010000143.1 GCA_031284065.1 Prevotellaceae bacterium | reverse complement strand
CACACACACACACACACACACACACACACACACACACACACACACACACACACACACACACACACAATAATATAGTACCTATCTGTAAGAATAATCAAACACTCACGCGTAGCGCTGCTGCGCGTGAGTGTTTTTTTTGTACCCATCTACCATTTCTCACGTGCATTCCGAATGCAATTATACGTTTCACTAACAAAAATTATTATTATGGTAAAAATGAACAAATTCAAGCAAGCTAAAAGGCTGCTATGCCTAACGCTTGGTTGCGCTGTGAGCATGAGCGCCATAGCGCAAGGCTTTACCGTTTCGGGTAGGGTTATAGACAAAAACAGCGAGCCTGTTGTTGGCGTAAATATCGTTATTAAAGGCTCTACCACAGGAGTTGTGAGCGGCGCAGATGGCGCTTACGCTATCAGCGTGTCGGATGAAAGCGCCGTTATCGTAGCGTCGTACTTGGGAATGGCGACTCAGGAAATCGCTGTGGGCAACCGGCGCACGATAAACATTACTATGGAGGAGCAGGGGAGCTTCCTTGACGATATAGTGGTTATTGGCTACGGCACGGTGCGCAAGCGAGACCTGACAGGCTCTGTGGCCTCTGTGAGGTCGGACGATATAGCTGCCATACCTTCTTCGGACCCTTTAAAGGCAATACAGGGCCGCGTGGCGGGCATGGACATTGTTTCAACGTCAGGCGATGCCGGGGCTGAGGTCGAAATATTAATCAGAGGTTCACGCTCCATTAACGCAAGCAACAAGCCCTTGTTTATTATCGACGGAATACAGGGCGGCAGCTACGAAGATGTAAATCCTACCGATATAGAATCGCTCGAAATACTGAAAGACGCTTCGGCAACTGCCATTTACGGCTCGCAGGGCGCTAACGGAGTTGTAATCATCACCACCAAAAAAGGAGTGGCGGGGAGAACACAGGTCGCGTATGACGGATACTACGGCGTAAATAGCCTTTCCAAGCACCCCGACGTTCTCACGGGCGATGCGTGGATGCAAATGCGGAGAGATGCGTACGCTACCAACGGAATTACGGACGAGGCCATTATTTTTTCAGCCGACGAGCTGGCGGCTATCGAAAAAGGGCAGTGGGTCAACTGGCTGGATGAGCTGATACAGACAGGCGTCCAGCAACGGCACAGCGTTTCGGTGCGTGGAGGTAGCGAAAAAACAAAATCCTTTATTTCCGGAAGCTACTTTAAGGAGCAAGGCTTGCTATCCAACAACGCTGCCGAACGGTTTACAGCCAGAGTTAACGTTGACCGAACAGTCAACAAGTGGGTCACGGCGGGAATGTACAGCCAGTTTGCGTACAGAACAAGGGACAGCCGTCAGGCAAGCGTGATGAATAACGCTGTATCCACGCTTCCGCTTGGTACGCTCTACGACGACGAGGGAAACATTGTGCTTTACCCCATACCCGGACAACCTCAAACGTTGAGCCCGCTGGCGGATAACAGGGAGAATGCAGCGGTGAACGACGTTAAGCAGGCAAATACCTCCGTCAAGGCATACGTTGACATTGCGCCGCTGGAGTGGCTTTCTTTCAGGTCAAGCGCAGGAGGCACGTTCAACTTTTTGCGCCGAGGGTCGTATAACGACGCTGCCTCCATATCGCAAAACTCCCTCAAGCGCAGCTCAACCTCCGTTGAAAACCAAAACGAGCAGCTCTATACGTGGGATAACGTGCTGAACGTAAAAAAGCAGCTTGGCATACACGGGTTAAACCTGACGGCGCTGACCAGCTACACCAAAAAAGTTGGCGAAAGCTACAGCATGTCTGCCCCCGACCAGCAGGTGGCGTCGTACCTGTTCTACAACATAGGCGCAGCCGACCCGACGCAAGCCGAGCTGTTCTCCGGATATACCGGAAGTGAAACTATGTCGTACGCCGGCAGGGTGGACTACAACCTTATGGGCAAGTACCTGCTAACGGCGAGCCTGCGTGCCGACGGTGCGTCTCAGCTGGCGGAGAACAACAAGTGGGCATACTTCCCGTCGGTAGCCGCAGCGTGGCGCATTGCCGACGAACCATTTATGAAAACTCTGACGCAGGTGAGCGAGCTGAAGCTAAGGGCAAGCTACGGCGTTACCGGCAACGCGGCGGTTGACCCCTATGCAACGCAAAGTAACCTGGAGCCGGGAGATAAAATGGGCTTTGGAGATATTTACGCGCCAACGTACAAGTACACGAGGGTGCTGGGAAACAAAGACCTGACGTGGGAAATGTCATCAACGGTGGACGTGGGGCTGGATTTTAGCATGTTCAAAAGCCGGTTGAACCTTACGGCAGACGTGTACAGCACCAGCACCAAAGACCTGCTCATGCTGCGAACGCTGCCCTCTTCTTCGGGCGGCGACGGAAAAGACCCTTTCCAGATGTGGCAAAACGTGGGCAAGACAAGCAACCAGGGCGTTGAGCTTACCGTGAGCACGGTTAACGTTCAGCAGTCGGGCAAAGACGGCTTTTCGTGGACAAGCTCCCTTACCTTTAGCGCCAACAAGGAAAAAATTGTAGAAATGTACGAGGGCGACATTATTGTGGACGAAGTAGCGTCGCTGCTAATCGGCTACCCCATCAGGTCCTTTTATGGGTATAAGGTTGACGGAATCTGGCAAACAGACGAGGCTGCCGAAGCCGCCCGCTGGAAATACGAAGATAAGCCGGTGGCGCCGGGCGATATTAAAATTGCCAACATTGCCGACATTGATACGGCGACAAACCGGATAGACCGAGCTAACGACTGGACATATCTGGGGCAGGCATCGCCAAAGTGGCTGCTGGGATTTAACAACACGTTTACCTGCAAAGGTTTTGACCTTAGCGTGTACATGTTTGTGCGCTGGGGACAAATGATAGACTACGACCTTGCAGGACGCTACGACCCTACAGGCGCCAATGGGCAGCTTGCCAACTACAACTACTGGACGCCAACCAACCCCAGCAACGACTATCCGGCGGCAAACTCCCAAAAACCTCTGCTGAACTACGTCGGGTACAGGTCGCTGAGCTTTATAGACGGCTCGTACTTTAAGCTCAAAACGGTTACCTTGGGCTACACCCTGCCGGAAAACCTCACATCGAAAGTAAGGCTGAGCAGGCTGCGCGTATATTTCACCGCCAACAACCTGTTTACTGTTACCAAAAGCCACCTGCTCGACGACTACGACCCGGAGCGGGGCTTACCCTCCGTAACGAGGCAGGGCGCAACCGGCAATAATATTCTGCCCATGACGAGGCAGTACGTATTTGGTATAAATCTTGAGTTTTGACCGAAAAGAGAAGTTAACGATATGGAAGTACAGTAGAACCTTTTAAATATTTGGACATGAAAAAAGTAAGTATAATAGCAAGCTGCGCTCTGGCAGCAGCCCTGTTGGCAAACACGGCGTGTAACAAGCTGGAGGAGTACAATCCTTCGTCAACAACGGCAGAAAACGTATTCACCACCGTCGAAGGGTACGAAGCGCTCGTAAACCAGTGCTACTCCAACCTTAGAGCCATGTGCTACGGGCGTGAAGATATGATGTTCATGGGCGAAACGGGCACAGATATATGGCACGCTGCCTACGACAGAGACTATGCGCCCCAAATTAACAAGTATCGGGGTTTAACGTCGAGCCTAGGCATGGTGCGAAACGTATGGGAGCGGTTTTACGTGCCCATCAACCTTTGCAACGCGGCGATAGAGCGGGCGGACAACGCCGGCTACACCGACGAGAACAGGAAAAACGCAAAGGCTGCGGAAGCCCACTTTGTGAGAGCGTTCATCTACTGGCATATTGTGGAGTGGTACGGCAACGTGAGCTTGGTTACAAAGGAAACAACAGCGCCGGTGTTGACCGCCTATCGCAGCCCTGTGGATGATTTTTATAAGCTGATGTTTGACGACCTTAAGTTTGCCCTGCAATGGCTGCCAAACAACCACGCCGCAGGAGAAAACGGCAAGGCGACCAAAAAGGCGGCGCACGGCATGTTGGCGCGTATGTACCTTACCTACGCCTCGTACCTCAAGTATCACGCAGGCAAGGATGCCGAAGCGCAAGAATACTACCGGCTGGCAAGCGCCACCGCAAATGAGGTTATCGCAGCAAAGGCTACCTATGGCGTAGATTTGTATGCCGACTGCGAAGATATTTTCGCTCCGGAAAATAACAAAAATAACACGGAAGCGCTGTATGTAGTCAGCCACACCTCAAACGTAGCGCTGGAGGTTAACTCGGGTAACCCCAACAGGCTGTTTCAGTGGTTTCAGTCCCGGTACTCAAACAAAATCGGGATGAAAATGTCGCTGGACTACAGCCGGGACGTGAACAACAGCGCCTACATGCAACCTACCAGATACTTGCTGGAGCTCTTTAAGGAAGACCGCGATGCGCGGTATGCCGCAACGTTTCAGGAGGTATGGCTGGCTAACGACAGCAGCAAGCTGAAATGGACGCAGGAGCAGCTGAACTGGTTTAAGAAAGATACTAACGTAGTACGACCTAATTCGAGCATTGGCGCAGTGGGCGACACAGCCCTGCTGTACACCAAAAAGCAGGTTGACGATAAGCGTACGCGAAAGTACGCGGTTGTAGATATAGATGATATGTACGACGACGACGGCAAAATGGCTATCTACACCAAAATCTCCAGTTACCAGTGTTTTCCGGCGCTGCGCAAATTCAGAGACCCCAACCGCGCTGACGCAAACTCGCAGGCAGGCTCTAACGATATAATATTAATGCGGCTGGCAGAAATGTACCTCATTGCGGCAGAAGCGGAATTTCACCTTGAACTTGAAGGCGATGGGCTTTCCCACGTAAATATACTCAGAAACAGGGCGCAGATACCGGGCGCACCAAGCAACACTGCCGATGCAGCCGAAATTGCCGCTGCCGGCGGACACCTTAACTTTATGCTCGATGAGCGCGCGAGGGAGCTTTGCGGAGAGCACCTGCGCTGGTTTGACCTCAAGCGGACAAAACAGCTGGAAAATCGCTTGGGTGCAGCAATTAGCAACGGAAAGGGAAACCCAAACATTGTTGACTTTGATAAAGCCAAGCACTACGTAAGACCAATTCCCCTGAATTTTCTGCAAAACTTGGAAAACGAAGAGGAGTTTGGAAATAATCCTTACTATGATTGACAAGCGTAAGGGAAAACGTAGCAATATGGTAGCTTAACGTCGAAAAAATCATGCTGTATCCTGATATGGGTGTTAGTTAGCCCGTATCAGGATGCGGTGTGAATTTGCGGATAAAAGCAGCTCGAAACCGGCAACTCCCGCCTCCGCTCTACTCCTGCCCGCAAAATTGCTGAACTTTTGTTGTCTTTATTATCCTCCTCTCCCCGTTGCGTAGCGTTGCGGCGAAGAGGTACGCGCTGCCGCCGTCTTTTACGCCGTACTTTTTGCGAATTTCGGCTACCGTGAGGGGAAAGTTGCGCACCGTTACGCTTGCGCTGCTCCCCGCCATCTGCGACTTGAACGCGCGGCTGCCCGGGGCAAAAACGTCGTGCACCTCGAACGCGCGGCCGGGAAATTCGGGAAGCAAAACGTCCGATGTGTAGAGGTGGGTGTCGGGGTGCAGCTTTTCTACGCCGAACCGGAGGCACGGCAGCTTGAGCGCACCCGCCTTGAGCAGCGTTACGTTAGGCTCGTAGAGGTAGCGCCTGAGGTTTTCGGCGTACCGGACGGCTGCCGCGCGTTCTTCGGGCAGGGTGAAGTCGAACGTTTGGGTGCGTCCGGCGTGAATGTTCACGCAGCGAATTAGAGGCTCCGCTTTTCCCTGCCTGCAAACGAGCAGCAGCTCCTTACAGTCGTTCTTCACCGCCACCACGTGCGCCTCGCACACGTGGCGCAGCTCGCGCAGGGCCTGCGCAACGTCGAGCATGGGCGAGGCCTTCAGCACAACCATTTCGGCTCTCGACAGCAAAAAATCTTGGTGCGGCAGCACGTTGGGTTCGCAATCGGCAAGCAGCGCGTGGCTGTTTCTGTTGCCGTCCCGTCGGGAAGGGTCGAGGTAAATGGCGTCGAAGCGTCGGGATGTGTGCTGCAAGAGCTGAATACCGTCGCCGCAGCGCACCTCGATGTTCGTTAGCCCCAGCGCCGAAAAGTTGTGCTGCGCAAGCTCGCACAGCGCTTCGCTCTTCTCCACGTAGCACACGCTTTTGGCGCGCCGGGCGGCGTAGAGCGCGTCCACGCCCAGGCCGCCCGTTACGTCTGCAATGGCTTTGCCGGCAAACAGCTGCGCCTTGTAGCGGGCTGCGCTTTCGGAGGAGCACTGCTCCATGCCGAGCTTGGCGGGAAATATGAAGCTGGGGTTGGCGGCAAGCAGGGGCAGCTTTGCGCGCGCTTTTTGCCGGCCTTCTACTTGCTGCGCGGCAAAGCGCAGGTCAACTTCCGGCGGCACGTTTTTGCGCAGCAGCAGCGCGTGCACGTCATCGTCGGCGTGCTCGCGGACGAAAACCCACGTAGCCGGGCTGCCGAAGCGCTCCCTTAGCGCCGATGATGCTAACGGTTGAGGCATGGCGCTAAATGAGGCACATCATGGCGTAGGCAATGACCAGCGCGGGGAGCATGTTGGCAACCTTTACGGCTTTTATCTCCATAATCTGCAATCCAAGCCCGATGAGTATTACCCCGCCAACAGCCGAAACCTCCACAACGTACTCCTGCGGTAAAAAGTTGCCGAACCACACGGCAAACAGCGTCAGCGCTCCCTGAAAGATGAGCAGCGGGAACGCCGAAAACAGAATCCCCCATCCGAATACGGAGGCGAACATGATGGAGGAAAATCCGTCCATCATTGCCTTGGCGAGCAGCAGGTCGGAGGTTTTGCCCGTCAGCCCTTCCTCTATGGGGCCAATGACAGCCATAGCGCCCACGCAGTATAGCATAACCGCCGTGAGCATGCCTTCGGTGAACCGTTCGTCGCGCATCTTCAGCTTCGACTTGAGCTTGTCGCCAAGGCGTTGCAGCCGCTCGTCGAGGCGAAGCCACTCGCCCAGCAGCGCGCCCGACGCGAGGCTCACCCCCACCACCATAATGTGCTTGGCTTCGATGGCCATTGATATGCCAATAAATATGGTGAACAGCCCGGCAGCCTGAAAAAAGATATTTACGTAGCGCCGGCTGAGCCGCGACTTGATGAAAATTCCGATAAGGCTGCCGGCAACAATCGCTGCGGCGTTGACTAACGTTCCGATTCCGGACATAGCAATGTACGTATTAAAAGTTAAACGATTTCGGGATTACAAAACGGCAGTAAATGTAGCAGAAGTTTTTTGAATCAGCAAATGTGGGCAACATGTGGGGTGTTGGAGCCGCAAGGAGTAGCAAGCGTTGCGGCTCCTGCCTTATTTTTGCGGGGACAAATCTTAAATTCACCTTTTTTATTCGCCAGCAAAATTATGAAGGGCAAATTTGAGAAATAAATTTCAAATTTGGGCGCAAAAAAAGCGGGGCGCATTTTGCTGCGTCCCGCTTGGGTAGTGGCGCTGAGAGCGTTTGTATAACTTGTGGGCCCAACAGGGCTTGAACCTGTGACCCCCTGATTATGAGTCAGGTGCTGCTAACCAACTGAGCTATGGGCCCGTAAATATTCTCTTTTTTGGGTAAAAAAAGGAGTGCAAATATACGACATTATATTGGAATTGCAAATTTTTTTTGCCAAAGTTTCCCCGCAGAAACGGCGTTCTACTAAGAGGTTGTTTCAAAAGCCTCGATTTTGGCATAATTGTGAGGGCATAATTTTCCGAGAGCCTTTCCCCGTCATTCCGCGCGGAGCGAAGAACCGGAGCGGTTGTATGTTTTTTTAATGAGTTTGTGAGATTGCTGCGTCAAGTCAAAATTATTCCCTATTGGACGTTGTTTAGATAAATTAACAATTTTGTTATGCTTTGAATGACAAGAGCTACGGCATCAACAATGAAAAATTAAGGGTTCTACAAATTTCGCCCATATTTTGTTTGAGAAATTTTTTTTTTACTTTTGCACATTAAGTACTTTGATTTTTTCTGAAAATCATAAAAACTCGAAAAACAATGAAAACCATATATACCAATATAAAATCCAATTACGAAATTTCTCACCTCCCGCAAGCCGCTTGTCAGGGACATGCTACGCTATGCGGCGGCCAGCCTGCAAATGGCGGCGCGCGGTTCGTAGCCCGCAGCGTGACCCTCAGCAGAGCCTTAGGCGCTGTGGCGTGGGTTGCCTTTTGCGGCAGAGAGGTGGTAGAGCGCACCAGCCAAAATAATCCCACAAATCTCGTCATGAACCGCTGCGGGGAGCTTCCTCGCTACGTGCGGCATGACGGGAAAGCGTGGGTAGCGGGGCGCATAAGCTATAAGAATCCCACAAATCTCAACTCGGGTAGCGCCGAAAAGGAAGCCGCAATCCGGGCTTCCCTTGTGAAGCGTTCGCGGGCTCGCCTTACTTGGCTTGCCTGCACACCGGTAGCTATCCACCGAAAAATTTCTTTTACCAAGAGTTCGTGAGCGTGCTGCGCTCGGTTCTGAATCCGGAATTGTTTTAACGGCGTCTGCGAACTCGCTACGCGCGATTTAGCTCGTGCGCGGCAATTGCTCACCTAAACGCTTCCTTTGTAAGGAGGTCGTGAGCGTGCTGCGCCCGGCTTGGCTCGCGCGTCGGCAGCTGCTCATCTTATGGCTCTCTTTTATGAAGGAGCGCATGAGCGTGTTGCGCTTGGCTTTTGCGCCGGCGGCAACTCGCCTAATGTTTTCCTTATAAGGAGCTTATAAACTCGCCGCACTCGGTTTCCAAATTCAGCATTTCCGTAGCGCACGTACCTCTACGCGCCTATAACTCCCTATACTCTACGGTATCACTGCGCACGCATACGTCATACATGGCAAATGCGGGCTTCAAAAACCAGCCCCATGATTGCAGCATTTGTCTGCATATCAGCATGTTTTGACATACTACGATTTTTATTAATCGTAATAATTTTAATATTTTTAAACAATTTTTATTTGAATAAATCATGAAAACAATAAATTACCTTATACTATTATTTGTCGGCTTTGCTATTACCTCCGGCACAGCGTTTGCGGAAGCCACCTCCGGTACAACCGGCAGCTGTAAATGGGAAGTTAACGCAAAGTGCGACACCCTGACCATCAGCGGAAGCGGACCTATGGAGTCTTACTACAACGACCTCGATATCGCCCCTCCATGGAAACCCTACCGAAATAGCCTCAAAGCTGCGGTGGTAAAGTCTGGAGTAACCGATATTGCGATGTACTCTTTTTCTGATTGCGTTAACCTGACCTCTGTCAGCATTTCGGCGACGGTAACGAATATCGGCAGCAACGCTTTTTCCGGTTGCAGCAGGTTGGCCGCCGTAACGATTCCCTCGTCGGTGAAGAGCATCAGCAGCGGGGCTTTTCAGAAGTGCGCCAACTTAAAGGCCATAACCATTCCCTCGTCGGTAACGTCTGTCGGCAACAGCGCTTTTGCCTACTGCGCGCATCTGACCTCCGCCGACATTCCGGCGTCGATAAAGTCTTTCTCCGAAATGGTGTTTTACTACTGTAGCAGCTTGGCGTCCGTTAACATGCCGGCATCGTTAACGAGCATCAACAGCAGCGCTTTTGAAGGTTGCAGCAGCTTGACGTCCGTTACTATTCCCCCGTCGGTAACGTCTATCGGCGCCTCGGCTTTTGCGAGCTGCGGCTTGACTTCTGTTACTATTCCCTTGTCGATAAAGTCTCTCCCCAACTTTATTTTTAGCAAGTGCGGCGACTTGACGACCATTACGATTCCGACATCGGTAACGTCTATAGGCGACTATGCTTTTGCCTACTGTAGCAGCCTGACGTCCGTTACTATTCCGGCGTCGGTAATATCTATCGGCGGCTCTACTTTTGCCTATTGCAGCAACTTGACGTCCGTTACCAATTGCAGCGTAATACCGCAGAGCATTTCGAGCTCGACTTTTAATGCGGCGAATATAGATTTGGCTGTTCCCACCTCCTCGCTTGAGCGCTACAAAACCCACGCGGAGTGGGGCAAGTTTAAGCGCTGCACCGGCGGTGGAGCGTTGCTAAGCGCAAGCGCAAACAACGCCAGGCTTGGCAGCGTGGCGGGAGCAGGCCTGATGCAGCTATACCCTGTGGGGACAGAGGTGCAGCTGACGGCTACCCCCGCCGCAGGCCACAGCTTTTTGGGCTGGGCAAGCGGCAGCGCCAATTTCGGCGCAACCGCTTCCCTTACCTTTAAGCTTACGCAGGATACCGTACTCACTGCCAACTTTGGCGCTGTTGGCGCCTGCAAGGTTGAGACGGCCGGGAATTTGAAAAAAGAGGCAAACATTACGACCGTAAGCCACCTCACGCTCACGGGGCAAATAAACGCCCGCGACGTGAAGTTTATGCGCGACAGCATGCCCTACCTGACGGAGCTGGACTTGAGCGGCGCTACTATTGTTGCCTACAAGGGCTCGGACGGAACCGGCAGCTCCAGCTCAGAAATCAGCTACCCGGCCAACGGACTGCCGCAGTATGCATTCCAGAGCAAAACTTCTCTTTTTTCGGTTAAGCTGCCCACCAACTTAACCTCAATAGGCGCCGACGCTTTTAATAACTGTAGCGGTATGCGCTTCATTACCATTCCTTCGTCGTTGAAGACTGTCGGTAGCGAAGCTTTTTACAGGTGTAGCGCCTTGTGCGCCGTTGCCCTTCCTCCGTCGGTAACGTCCATCGGCGTTAGAGCTTTTATGGGATGCAAGAGCCTAACGTCCTTTACCGTTCCTGCGTCGCTAACGGCTATCAGCGGCTATACGTTTTCCGAGTGCTCCGGCTTGCGCTCCATAAGCATCCCCCCGCTGGTAACGACTATCGGCGAGTATGCGTTTCAGAGCTGCCCCAGCTTGCAATCGGCAACCATTTCCGCGTCGGTAACGTCTATCGGCAAGTATGCGTTTCAGAATTGCGGGGCCTTGCAATCGATAAGTATTCCCGCGTCGGTAACGACCATTAGCGAGTATGCGTTTTACAACTGTAGCCGGCTGGCGTACGTAACCATTTCTTCGTCGGTAGCGACCATCGGCAACAACGCTTTTGCCAGCTGTAGCGGCCTAATCTCCATAACCAACTGCCGGCCTACGCCGCAAACGCCCAGCAGCAACGTTTTTAGCGGCGTTGCAACAAAAAATGTTGAGCTGATTGTGCCGGTTTCGGCGCTCCCCCGCTACAAAGCGGCGGAGGTGTGGGAGAATTTCACAACCATTACCGGCGGCGTGCTGCTGAACGCAAAAGTAGATAAAGTCACGCCGTGGGGGAGCGTAGCGGGCATAGGCGTGTACCCCGCAGGTTCGCCCGTGAGCCTGACCGCTACCCCCAACAAAGACTGCAACTTTCTGCGCTGGACGAATGGCAACGGCGTCAATATTGGCGCCGACCATGTCTCCTTTATCCTTACGCAGGATACCGCGTTCACGGCCTACTTCGGCAAAGCTGGCAGCTGCAACCTTGCCGCCGCCGGCACGCTGGCCGGTAAAATCTCCGACAGGGACATTACTCACCTCACGCTCACGGGCAAGATAGACGCCCGCGACGTGAAGTTCATGCGCGACAGCATGAACTATCTGGCGGAGCTGGATTTGACCGGCGCCACAGTTGTTGAGTACACGGGTACGGAAGGAACTACCACCTCCGATATGACTTACCCGGCCAACGAAATGCCGCAGGCCTCATTTTTCAGCGCCGGCAGGGGTAAGACCACCCTCGTTTCGGTAAAGCTGCCCAGCAGCATCACCTCCATTGGAGAAACTGCCTTTAGGGCTTGCACCGGCATAGCCGCCATTAACATTCCCACGTCGGTAACGTCTATCGGCGGCTCCGCCTTTTATGCCTGCACCGATTTGACGTCTGTAACCATTCCCACGTCGGTAATATCCATCGGCAGCTCCACTTTTTATAACTGTACCAACTTGACGTCCGTTGCTATTCCCACGTCGGTAACGTCTATCGGCAACCTTGCCTTTGCCAATTGCAATAGCCTGACCTCCGTTGTCATTCCCGCGTCGGTGGCGACTGTTGGCGGTTCGGCTTTTGCGAGCTGCCTCGGCTTGACCACTATTACCATTTCCTCATCTACAACGTTTTTCAACAACTACGTTTTTGAGAAGTGCACCGGCTTGACCTCCGTGAACAACCTTAGCCCTACGCCGCAAAGGATTAACACGAGTACTTTTTCCAACGTAGCTACAGACAACGTTGCGCTGCGGGTTCCCAGCTCGGCGGAAAGCGAGTACAAAAACACAGCGCTGTGGCAAGACTTTAAGTTTGCCACCGGCAGCTTTTTGCTGAGCACGAACGTCAACGGCATCGCCGGGGGCGTGATAAGCGGCAACAAGCCGGGGCTGTACGCCTCCGGCCAAACCGTTACGCTCACTGCGGAGCCTGCTCCGGGCTACGCCTTTGTGTGCTGGAAAAACGGGAGTACGGTGCTGGGCATTGAAAAAACGTTCACCTTCAACATCCTGCAGGATGCAACGCTAACCGCCTACTTTGGCGCAATTGGCAGCTACCACCTCGCCAGCGCCAACACGCTGAAAGATGTAAGCGACATAGCAATGGTAAGCCGGCTCACGCTCACGGGCGTTATAGACGCCCGCGACGTGAAGTTTATGCGCGACAACATGCCCATCCTGACGGAGCTGGACTTGAGCGGCGCTACTATCGCCGCCTACAAGGGCACAGACGGAACTACGACTGCCGTTACCAACTACTACGCCAACGAAATGCCGCCAAACTCATTTTACAACGGAAGCACGGGAAAAGCCTTTTTTGCCTCAATTACGCTGCCAAATACCTTAGTCTCCATAGGCGCCAACGCATTTAGGGGCTGCACCGACTTGGCTTCTGTTACCAATTTCAACCTTACGCCACAAACCATCGTCGCCACGAACAATGTTTTTCAGAACGTTAGCATAACAGCGTGTGTGCTACGGGTGATGAAGAGCGCGCTGACGAAATACGGAGCGGCTGACGTATGGAAGGATTTTGGCGTAAAGCAGCCCATCAGCTACGCGCTGATGGCGGAGCATCTGGACTACACGTTTGCCGCCGCTCCCTATAGCGGCGCTCCGCAGGTTGTTGCCCCCCCGACGCTAAAAAGCAAGTACGGCAGCCTGGGCAAGATAGGCGCTGTTACCCTGTACTACACGGGCGTGGACGGCACAAGCTACGGCAAGAGCAAGAGCGCCCCCACCGACGTGGGCACGTACGCCATTACGGTGGACATTACCGGAAGCGACAACTTCGACGACGTTAGCAACCTTAAGCTGGCCAACTTTACCATCAAGAAAAAGAATATTACTGTCAGCGGCGGCGCAATAGAGAAGAAGACCTACAACGGAACTACCGCCACCACAATAACCAAGCTGACGTTCGACGGGCTGGTAGGCAACAGCGAGCTCGCTCTCGACTTGGATTACACCTTGAGCGGCGCAGCCTTTGCCGACGCCAACGCCGGCGCCGGCAACAGAATTGCGCGGATGACGGTAGCGCTGAAAAGTTCTGACAAGACAGGCAGCTACACCCTGATTAACGGTACAAATTATTCTCTGATGGGACAAACCATCACCAAAGCCACGCTCACGACGGAGCACCTGAGCTATACATTGCCCTCCGTTGTTGAGTACGACGGCAATCCGCATGGCGTTGAGAATCCGATACTGCAAGACAAGTACACGGGCATAGGCGTTATTACGCTGTACTATACGGGCGTGAAGGGCACAAGCTACGCAAAAAACACCGCTGCCCCCGTCAACGCGGGCATATACGCCGTTACAGCGGATATTACCGGAAGCAGCAACTTCGACAACGTCAGCAACCTTACGCTGGGTGAATTTACCATTCACAGGCAAACAAAGAGCATTACCGTTAGCGGCGGCGCGATTGAGGCAAAAACCTACGACGGGACGACCACCGCCACCGTAACCAGCCTGACGTTTGACGGGCTCACAAACGGCGATAATTTCGTTTTCGGTACGGACTACGCTGTGAGCAACGCAGCCTTTATCGACGCAGGCGCAGGCAGCGGCAACAAGGTAGTGCAGATGACGGTAACGCTGACGAACTCCGACAAGGCAAACGCCTACAGCCTGACCAACGGCGCAAACTACTTTCTGGTGGGACAAACCATCGCCAAAGCTACGCTCACGGCGGGTCATCTGAGCTACGCATTGCCCTCCAACGTGGTTTACGACGGCAGCCCGCACGGCATGGCTAACCCAACGCCGCGCCCCGGCTACACGGATCTGGGTAGCATTACGCTGTACTATGCGGGTGCGAGCGGCACAAGCTACGCAAAAAACATCGCGGCCCCCGTCAACGCGGGCACGTACGCCATTACGATGAATGTTGCCGGAAGCGGCAACTTTGCGGACGTTGCCGACTTTAAGCTGGGTGAGTTTACCATTCAGGAGAAGCCGAAAGTGAACATTACCGTCAGCGGCGGCGCAGCGGAGGCAAAGACCTACGACGGGACTACCGCCGCCACCGTAACCAGCCTGACGTTTGACGGGCTGGCAAACGGCGATAACCTCGTTCTTGGTACCGACTACGCTGTGAGCAGCGCAGCCTTTACCGACGCTAACGCGGGCAACGGCGACAG
>JAITAP010000122.1 GCA_031284065.1 Prevotellaceae bacterium | reverse complement strand
GCAATTCAAAATTCAAAATTTAGAATTCAAAATTTTCTTTTATATCTTTGCCTTTTGATTGTTCGTGATAATTGTTTAAATCGTATTTTAAACCTATGAGTAAAAAGATTGTAACTTTTGGAGAAATTATGTTGCGCTTGGCAACGCCCGGCTACCTGCGCTTTAGTCAGGCAAAGGAGCTTACCGCAACCTTTGGCGGAGGCGAGGCAAATGTTGCCGTATCGCTTGCCAACTACGGCTTGAACGCCGAGTTTGTTTCGCGCTTGCCGCAGAATGATATTGCAAAATCCTGCGAAATGGAGCTGCACCGCTACGGCGTGAGCACAAAAAATATGGCTTACGGCGGCGAAAGGTTGGGCATTTACTTTCTCGAAACGGGCGCAGTGGCTCGCCCCAGCAAGGTGGTGTACGACCGCGCTCACTCCTCCATTGCCGACGTAAAGCCCGGCATGATTGACTGGAAAGAGGCGCTTAAAGACGCGCAGTGGTTTCACTGGACGGGCATTACGCCTGCCCTTTCGCAGGGCGCAGCCGACGCCTGCCTTGAGGCTATTAAGGTGGCCAACAGCTTGGGCGTACCCGTCTCAACCGATCTCAATTTTCGTAAAAATCTGTGGAAATACGGCAAAGCTGCCTCAGAGGTGATGCCTGCGCTGGTGGAGGGCTGCGACGTTATTTTGGGCAATGAGGAGGATGCCGAAACGGTATTCGGCATAAAGCCGCAAGGCTTTGACGTAACCCAAACCGGCGGACACGTGGACGCAAAGGCTTTCCAGTCGGTGTGCGAGCAGCTCATGAAAAAGTTTCCACGCGCCCAAAAGGTCATCATCACGCTGCGCGGCTCTATCAACGCCAACCACAACACGTGGGCGGGCGTGCTTTTCGACGGAAAGCAGCTCTACCGGTCCGTCGGGTACGATATTACCCACATTGTTGACCGCGTGGGCGGCGGCGATTCGTTCATGGGCGGCCTAATCTACGGGCTGCTGACCTACGCCGGCGACGACCAAAAAGCGCTCAACTTTGCCGTTGCCGCCTCCTGCCTCAAGCATACCATTTACGGCGATTTCAATCAGGTAACGGTGGCGGAGGTCGAAAAGTTGATGAGCGGCGACGCTTCGGGAAGAGTTTCGAGGTAGTTAAAAACTAAAAACTAAAAGTTAAAAACTAAAAGTTAAGAATAAAGCGTTTTCTCAGTCCGCTGCCTTCTCAGACCTCACCCCCGTCCCCTCTCCAAAGGAGAGGGGTGCAGCAACGGGACGTTCGGCGCAAGCCACTCTTTTTGGAGAGGGGAGCAGCAACGGGATGTTCGGCGCAAGCCACTCTTTTTGGAGAGGGGAGCAGCAACGGGACGTTCGGCGCAAGCCACTCTTTTTGGAAAGGGGAGCAGCAACGGGACGTTCGGCGCAAGCCACTCTTTTTGGAAAGGGGTGCCGGAATGTGACGTTCGGCGTAAGCCACCCCTCTCCTTTGGAGAGGGGACGGGGGTGAGGTCTAAACAAAAAAAACATTGCAAATTTTTTCTCAATCAATTATTTTTATTTATTTTTTTAACATTCAAAAAGTATGAAAAAACAATTGCTTTCAATTTTAGCATTGTTGCCGCTTTTGGCAGCCATACTTGTGCAGCCTGCGTGCGGCGGCAGCGACGATAATAACGATGCTGAGGAGGAATTTTTGGAGTTTGAGCCGGTGCTAATTTCGGTGGAGGGCGGCACGTTTGAGATGGGCTACAAGAAAGGCAGGGATGGGGAAGACAATAGCGACGTCAGCGGCGCCAAGCCGCTTCACAGCGTAACGGTGAGCAGCTTTAGGATAGGGAAGTACGAGGTAACGCAGGCGCAGTGGGAGGCGGTGATGGGGAGCAACCCCAGCAGCTTTAAGAAAGGCGGCAGCTACCCGATGGAAATGGTAAGCTGGGATAGCGTTCAGGCGTACCTTACGAAGCTGAACGCGCTTACCGGTAAGAGCTACCGCCTGCCCACGGAGGCGGAGTGGGAGTATGCGGCGCGGGGCGGCAGCAAGAGCAAAGGCTACCTGTACAGCGGCAGCAGTAAGATAGACGATGTGGCGTGGTACTTCGACCACATCGGCAATCCTATGCCCGCTGTGGGCGAAAAGGCGCCAAACGAGCTGGGGATTTACGATATGACCGGCAACGTTTGGGAGTGGTGCAACGATTGGTATGGCAATTATAGCGCCGAAGTTGCTACAAACCCTACAGGCCATGAAGCTGGCTCTTACCGCGTGCTACGGGGTGGTGGCTGGGACAGCCCGGCTGCGTACTGTCGCGTGTCCTACCGCAACGGCGGCATCCCTGGCTACGGCATCGCCGGCCTTGGCTTCCGCGTGGCGTTGCCTTAGTTGCCTGTCGGCATCCTCCCTTCGTGTAAGCTCACGGGCTTTGCCGGTCGGCGAGCGGAGCGAGCCGGACAAGGCACAGCGAGCGTTTTTAGACCTCACCCCCTGCCCCTCTCCAAAGGAGAGGGGAGGCTTGCACCGAACGTCCCGTTGCTGCTCCCTTCCCCTTTGGAGAGGGGCAGGGGGTGAGGTCTGAAGTTGGCTTGCGAAAATCGAAATACTAATTATTCATTATTCATTGTTCATTATTCATTATTCATTAAAAACCATGTCGAGATTTACAAAGCTACAAACGCTTGGCGTTATTGCCGAAACGGGTATGGTACCGGTGTTCTACCATAAAGATGTTGAGGTTGCCAGGCAGGTTGTGAAGGCCTGCTACGCGGGAGGCGTGCGCGCCTTTGAGTTCACCAACCGCGGCGATTTTGCGCACGAAATTTTTGGGGAGCTGGTAAAGTATGCCGCCACCGAATGTCCCGACCTAATTTTGGGCGTGGGCTCTATTGTTGACCCGGCAACGGCGGCGCAGTACTTGCAGCTGGGCGCAAACTTTGTCGTGGGGCCTTTGTTCAACCCCGAAGTGGCCAAGATTTGCAACCGCAGGCTGACGCCCTATACGCCCGGCTGCGGCTCGGTTTCCGAAGTCGGGTTTGCGCAGGAGGCGGGCTGCGACTTGTGCAAGGTTTTCCCCGGCGATGTGCTGGGGGCTAACTTTGTGAAAGGGCTGAAAGCCCCCATGCCCTGGTCAATGCTGATGGTAACGGGAGGGGTGAAGCCCGAAGAGGCAAACCTGAAAAGCTGGTTTGACGCAGGCGTAACGTGCGTTGGCATGGGTAGCAACCTCTTCCCTGCGGAGGTTCTCAAGGCGCAGAATTGGAGCGCCATAGCTGACAAGTGTAAAGAAACTTTTGGGTACATTGCGGCTGTTCGCAAGAAATAACAGCCATCACAGGATAAATTTTAAACCGTAAAAAAACAAAAATCAATGAGCACAATCGACAAAAAAACAAATTACAGGTGGCTAATTTGCGCCATGCTATTTTTTGCCACCACGGTCAACTACCTCGACCGTCAAGTTTTATCGCTGACCTGGCCGAAATTTATTGGGCCGGAGTTTGGCTGGACAAATGACGACTACGGCAGCATCACGGCGTGGTTTTCTATCCTTTACGCGGTCTGTATGCTGTTTGCAGGCCGCTTTGTTGACTGGATTGATACCAAAAAAGGCTTTCTGTGGGCTATTGGCATTTGGTCTGTCGGCGCGTGCCTTCACGCTTTCTGCGGCATTGCCACTTCGGGCATACTTGCAGACGAGTGGTTTGTTGGCTTTGAGGGCGCAAAGGAGGCTATCTCAAGGGTGGACAACGCCGGCTTGGTGGTATCGGTCAGCGTTACGCTGTTCATTTGCGCCCGCTTTGTGCTTGCGCTCGGCGAATCCGGCAACTTTCCGGCGGCGATTAAGGCCACAGCCGAGTACTTTCCAAAGAAAGACCGCGCTTTTTCCACGAGCATTTTCAACTCCGGCGCTACCATCGGCGCTATGGTTGCGCCTGCCTGCATCCTCTACATTGCCGAAGCGTGGGGCTGGGAGAGCGCTTTTATCCTTATCGGTCTCCTGGGTTTTATATGGATGGGATTTTGGGTGTTCATCTACAAAAAGCCCGAGGCAAACCGCAAGGTAAACCGGGCGGAGCTGGCGTACATTCAGCAGGACAGGCATATTGACAGCGCCGCCGAAGCCAAGACGCAGGCAAGGAAGCTGTCGTTCCTCAGCTGCTTCCGGTTCAAGCAAACGTGGGCATTTGCCTTTGGCAAGTTCATGACCGACGGCGTGTGGTGGTTTTACCTCTTCTGGATGCCGAAGTACTTGCAGTCGGTATTTCACTTGGAGGGCACCGCGCAGGTGCTGCCGCTCACCGTGCTCTACACCATTGTGATGATTTCTATTTTTGGCGGCTGGCTGCCCTCGTACTTTGTTGATAAAAAGAAGATGAATCCCTACGACGGGCGTATGCGCGCCATGCTGATTTTTGCCTTTTTCCCGCTTTTGGCGCTCTTTGCGCAGCCGTTGGGCGATTTTTCGTACTGGCTGCCCGTTATCCTAATCGGCATTGCTGCTGCGGCGCATCAGGCGTGGTCGGCGAACATATTTTCCACCATTGGCGACATGTTTCCCAGAACAGCCATTGCCACCATCACCGGCATTGGAGGTATGGCGGGCGGGATAGGCTCGTTCATCATTCAAAAAGGCGCAGGCAAGCTCTTTGACCACGCCGGAGAAACCCGCATGGTTTTCTTTGGCTTTGAGGGGGAACCGGCAGGCTACTTTGTTATCTTCATTGTGTGCGCCGTGGCGTACCTCATTGGCTGGGCTGTGATGAAAGCGCTGGTGCCGAAGTATAAGCCGATAGGGTAATTTGGCTGTGCCGATTTCGTAGCGCGTCATTCCGTCGATATTTTCGTCGCTTCGTCGCTACGTTCGTCGCTTCGTCGCCACTTCCGTCACTTCGTCGCCACTTTCGTCATTCTGAGCGCAGCGAAGAATCTCCCACCATACCACCGAACATGGGTGCGTTGTGGTGGGAGGTTCCTCCGCTACGCGCGCTCGTGCCTCGCGCGCTCCGCTCGGAATGACGGGTGGGCGGCAGGGGCGGGTGCGCGGCGGGGCGCGTTGCGCGGCGCGGCGCACGCCGTGCGTCTCTACATGCGCACGTCGGCCGGAAAGACGGGTGGGGGGATGGCTTGAGTGCTCGGCTACTCATCTCCGAGTGTGCAGGAGGCTATTTTTCCGTCGTGGAGGATGGTTTCAATGCGGTCGCCTTTTTTTGCGGTTTTTGCGCTTTTTAGCAGCGTTCCGTTTATGAGCGTTATGGAGTACCCTCGCCGCAAAA
>JAITAP010000053.1 GCA_031284065.1 Prevotellaceae bacterium | reverse complement strand
CTAACAAGGTTTAAAACCTTGTTAGGGTTGTTACTTGCACCGGTATTAATATTTATGCTGTTGCAGCTCATTTGCAGAACTTCGTAAATAAATCTTGGCAAAGGTATGAAAAAGGTTTGAATCCTCAATTTTTTTTGTACCCTTTTTCCTATTTTTTTGGTGGTATCGCAAATGGCTGACTTAATCCTCAACGCTTGCTGCCCAACAATTCTTTGGCATTTTTTATGGCAGCTTCGCTAAGCGACTGTCCGCTGAGCATTTTTGCTATTTCCGTAATTCGCTCGCTATCGGAGAGCTGCCGGATGGCGGTGGCTGTTCCGGAGCTTGTTTCTACCTTGTAAACGAGGAAGTGCGTTTGCCCCTTGCTGGCTATTTGCGGCAGGTGGGTAATGTTTACCACCTGAATTGATTTTCCCAGCTCGCTTATAATTACGCCCATCCGGTCGGCAACTTCACCCGAAACGCCGGTATCTATTTCGTCAAAAATGATGGTGGGGAGGTTGCCCGTCCATGCTACCAGCGATTTGAGGCTTAGCATAAGCCTTGAAATTTCGCCCCCCGACGCAATTCGCGCAATATCCTGCGGCGACATTCCCTTGTTTGCCGAAAACAGAAACCGGATTTCGTCCTTTCCGGTGGGGGACAGCTCCGGCAGCTCCGTATGCTCTACCTGCATTGCCGCGCTGGGCATCCCCAGCTCCTGAAGCATGTTCACCACGTGCGATTCGATGGCGGGGAATACCTTTCGCCGCGCCGCGCTTAGCTGCTCCGCCAGCGTTGTTGCTTCGCCGTGCAGCGCGTCGCGCTCCCTGCGCAGCGCCGCCAGCTGCTCGTCCATATTCTCCACCAAGCTCACCTTCTGCTCCAGCTGCCCGCACACCGCTATCAGCTCCTCCACCGTGCCCGCCTTGTGCTTTTTTTGCAGCGCGTAAATCAGGTCAAGCCGTTCGTCCACCTCCGCGAGCCGCTCCACGTTTACCTCTGTGCTTTCGGCAATAGCCTCTACGTCGTGCGCCACATCCCTCACCTCAATCAAAGTACTCTGCAAGCGGTCGGCCAGCGGCTCTGCCTTTGCAAAAATCCCGCCCATTTTTTCGAGCATGGCGCACGCCTCGCGCAGCATTTTGGCAGCGCAGGCCTCCTCCGACGACAGCAACGCCGCCACGCGCGTAAACGTCAGCTTTATTTCTTCGGCATGGGTGAGCTGCTGCTGCTCATTTTCCAAATCTGCCTGCTCGCCCTCCCGCAAATTTGCCGCCTTCAGCTCGTTAAACAGATGGGTGAAATAGTCGAGGTCTTTTTGGGAGAGGCGCGCCTGCTCCTCAAGGTCGGCGAGACGCCGCGTAACGTGCTTGAGCTTGCCGAAAGCGGCGGCGTAGTCGTCCTGTAGCTTCTTGCTGTCAGCCAACAAATCTACCACCTTAAGCTGAAATGCAGCATTCTGCAACAGCATGTTTTGGTGCTGCGAGTGAATATCCACCAAGTTTTCTCCAATATCTTTCAGCGCCGACAGCGTTACCGGCTGGTCGTTGATAAACGCACGCGACTTGCCGTTGGGGCTGATTACGCGGCGAATGGTAACGTCGCTGCTAAAGTCAATATCATTTGCCGCAAACAGCGGCTCAATATCCCGATTTGTTTCCACAAACACGCCCTCCACCACGCAGCTGCGCTCCTTGTCCTTTAGCGTCGCGCTGTCGGTGCGCTGACCTAAAAGCAAGCCTATTGCGCCCAGCAAAATGGACTTTCCCGCACCGGTTTCACCGGTAACAATATTTAACCCTTGCCTGAAATTAATTTCCAGCTTATCAATCAAGGCATAGTTTTCAATAATCAGCGATTGCAGCATACCTATTTCAACTTCTTATATTGTGGGTCATTGGCATTATTTATAGAGGAAAGCAGCTTGTATGCGTCTTGCTTTTCGGCAGGCGTGGCCTCCGAAAAGATATTCACAATTTCATCTGCCTTAGTATCAAAAAATATGTTATAAAAATACAGCGCATTATCCGGCTTCTCCTGATAGAGCTTCTGCATTTCCTGCAACGCCAGCATCACCTGCCTGCGCCCCTCGTCGGGTTTTTCGCTCATTACGTCCAGCCCCAGCCGGTGGTAGGCGTAGTAGGCTTTGCGCTCGCGCGTGTACTTGTTTCCCAGAATATTCTCGACCAGCCAGTAGCGGTTGCGGCGGTTCATCCCCGACGACGACGACCAACCCGGCTTGGTTTCGCCCTGCGCATTCTGCGCTATGTGTTCAGCCTTGTTAAACCACTCGGCGCCGCCATTTGCCGAAAACGTGTCGTAGTCTATGCCCAGCACAATGTAAACCCAGTAGGCCAGCATGGAGGTCAGGTTTGACGAGTGCGTGCTTTCGCTGAAATCCAAAATCTCATTTTCCTTGTACGAAAATTCAAAATCATTATCTATCGTATTAATGGTAGGGCTATTGTAAATGCTCCCGTACACCGGCCGTTGCGCCTGTATTTGCAGCGTTCCCTTAAAATCGCTCTCATTTTGCTGCTCGTTGAGCGTAATGATAAAGTTGCACTCTACGCGCTCAACCTGCTGGTAGGTATGGTTTGTCCACGTGCGGTTGTTGAGAAAGTTGTCAATCTCCGTTTTCAGCGTTTCAAACAGGGCGCGGTTTGTGCTTTGCACTTTCTGGGTATTCAGCGTTACGTTGCAGCGAATAGTCTGCGCCTGCGCCGCTGCGTAAGCGCACAGCATAGCCGCAACCAAAAAATGCTTCCGGCTACTCCTCAAAAACAATAACATTCTTGCATTTACCATCTCTTTTCAATTTTCAATTTATACACGACCTGCCGCAAGCGCAGACGGGACGGCGGCGCGAGCAATTCTCAACTCTCAATTCTATTCGCCCATTCGCTCAGCTTATTCACAATATCCTTCGCCACCTCTATTTTTGACTTCAGCTCGTAGGTTGCCTCCCTGCCGGTTCTGTCAATAATGCAAACTTTGTTCGTATCAACGTTGAAGCCTGCGTTGGGGTCGTTTAGGGAGTTGAGCACGATAAAGTCAAGGTTTTTTTCGCGCAACTTTTTCAGGGCGTTGGTATGCTCGTCGGCAGCCTCCAGCGCAAAGCCCACCAACGTTTGATTCTTTTTCTTGATGCTGCCCAAGTACGCTGCAATATCCTTAGTGGGCGTGAGGGTTATCGAAAGCGAGCTTTTTCCTCGCTTCATTTTACCCTCTACCCTACTCTCCGGCGTAAAATCGGCAACCGCAGCCGCCATAACCGCGCCGTCGGATTCGGGGAACAGCCGCGCCGCCGCCTCGTACATCTCCTGCGCCGACGCTACCCGGCAAAGCGTAATTCCCGGATGCCGCGCCACCACGCTCACCGGCCCCGATATGAGCGTAACCCGTGCGCCACGCCAAGCCAGCTCCTCCGCAATGGCGTAGCCCATCTTGCCGGAAGAGCTGTTGCCGATAAAGCGCACAGCGTCTATGTTCTCGTGGGTAGGCCCGGCGGTAACAAGAAAATGCTTGCCGCTCAAGCAAATTTTTTTCTCCAGCAATATCTGTAGCAACCGCACTATTTCCTCCGGCTCTTCCATGCGTCCCTGCCCCTGCAAGCCGCTTGCCAGCTCGCCAACGGGCGGCTCTATTATGTGCACGCCGCGCAGCCGCAGCAGGGACAGATTTTGCTGATGGGCAACATGTGCGTACATATCCAAATCCATAGCCGGCGCAACGGCTACGGGGCATCTGGCCGAAAGGTAGGTGGTAAGTAAAAGGTTATCGGCAATGCCGCACGCCATTTTCCCGATGGTGTTGGCCGAAGCCGGCGCAATAAGCATCAAGTCCGCCCATAAGCCCAGCTTCACGTGGCTATTCCATTCGCCGTTTTCAGGGTTGAAAAATTCCACCAAAACAGGGCGCTTGGAGAGCGTAGCCATAGTAAGCGGCGTGATAAACTGCCTGGCAGTATTCGTCATCAGCACTTTTACCTCTGCCCCCTCCTTCACCAGCAGGCGCACCAGCGTCGCAGCCTTGTACGCTGCAATGCTTCCGGTTACGCCCAATATTATTTTTTTATTCATCATTTTCTACAAAGTTTTAATTCTACACAATACAGCAAAGCAGCAAGGCACCCTTTACGTTGCGCGCTGCTGCTTTACCCCAAAATATCATAAAAACTACGCAGAAACTATTCTTACTCTACTTGGCAGCTTCTCCGGTTTTACGATAATAAATCTTATTCTCCAAAAATTCCTGCGTTGCAATGAGGGTTGGCTTTGGAAGCTTCTCGTAGTAGCGCGAAATTTCTATTTGCTCTTTGTTTTCAAATACTTCTTCCAGCGTATCGGTGTAGCTGGAGAACTCTTCCAGCTTGCCGTTGAGCTCCTGCTTCATTTCTACCGAGATTTGGTTAGCGCGCTTTCCAATAATGGCAATTGATTCGTACACGTTGCCCGTTACGTCCAGCCTGCCCATGTCGCGTGTTACAGTATTAAGAGGCGCATTTACTTTTTTTAAATCCATAGCTTTACTATATTTTCCGTTGTTCTGTAAAATAAATTCTAATGTTCTGTTCTCTCTTAACGCCTGCCGTTCGTATGCACAATTAGCTGCATTTTTTGCTCGGCATTTATCCCCAATAAGTCGCTACCCTTTTGTATTTTTAAGTAAATCCGCATACATCTTCTCCGCCTCGTTTTTGTACTTCGTACTCGGGTATTCGCTCATCAGGTTATAGTATTCGTCAATGGTGAGCTGGTAGCGTTCGCGCTGCTTGTCTGCCACGCTATTTTCCGCGTGCAGGTAGCTCGATTTCAGTATCAAAAACAGCATGTCCTCACGGAACTTCGAATCCGGATAGGCTTTGAGGCAATTTTTCAACGCCACCACTGCCGCCTTATAGTGCTCTGTGGTGTAGTATATTTTTGCGCCCTGAAAGGCTTTTTCCGACAGCCTGTCTTGCAGCTCCGCTATTTTTTCGCGGCACTCCGCCGATTTTTCGCCCTGCGGATGCTTGTACAGGTAGAGATTGAACGCTTGAATGGCGCTATTGGTCTCCGTTTGGTCTAACGACGCCTTGCGCGACGAATTGTAGCTGCACATGCCCTGCATAAACTCCGCTTCCTCTATAAAGCTGCTTCGCGGAAAGGTGCGGCTAAAGAACTCGTAGTAGTACTGCGCCATTTCATAATCGTGTTGGCTATAGTAGCAGCGCGCAATGCGAATATTTATGGTGTCTTCCTGCCGCGTGCTGCGATAAAACGGCATAACGTTTTCGTACAGTATCGCCGCTTTGTCGTACTTGGCAAGGTCGTAGTAGCGCCCCGCCTCTCTGTACTTCAACGCAAAATCGTTATTCTTGAGCAACTTCTCAAAAGTATTGCACGAAACCAGCGCCGCTGAGACCAGCAGCAGAAGTACGCACGTCTTTATATGTATTTTTTTTACCACAAGCATAATAGAAAAACGGACAAAGATAATTATTTTTGGGGAAATCACGACAAAAAGTTTGCATTTATTTTTTTCTCAGCTCTTTTCCAGCAAAAATCGTTCAGCGTCAATAGCGGCCATGCAGCCCGAGCCGGCGGCGGTAATGGCTTGGCGATAAACCGGGTCTTGCACGTCGCCGCACGCAAATACCCCTTCTACGCCGGTGGCTGTGCCCTTGCCCTCCGTTACAATGTAGCCTTGCTCGTCCAGCTTTAGCCATTTCTTGAACAGCTCCGTGTTGGGATGATGGCCTATCGCCACAAAAAATCCCGTTACCGCTATGGTTTGCTCCTCGCCTCCGGCGCTGACCAGCCGCACAGCGTTCACGCCGTTGGCGTCGCCAAGTATTTCCTTAACCTGATGCTCCCACAGCGCCTCAATATTCGGCGCTGCCAGCACGCGCTCCTGCATGGCTTTTGAGGCTCTAAGCACGTTGCGGCGCACCACCATATATACCTTGCGGCACAGCCCGGCGAGGTATAGCGCATCTTCGCAGGCCGTATCGCCGCCGCCAACCACCGCCACATCTTGCTTGCGGTAAAAAAATCCGTCGCACGTGGCACATGCCGATACGCCCTGCCCCATGTACATAGCTTCGGAGGGCAAGCCCAAATACTTGGCGGTAGCTCCCGTAGCTACTATCAGCACATCGGCTTTGAGCGTGTGCCCGCCGTCGGTGGCGAGCGTAAAGGGTCGCTGCGACAAGTCTGCCTCAACAATTAGCCCCGAGCGAATATCCGCGCCAAAGCGCAAGGCCTGACGGCGAATTTCCTCCATCATCGCCGTACCGCTAACGCCATCGGGGTAACCCGGAAAATTTTCTATATCCGTTGTCATGGTGAGCTGTCCTCCCGGAGCAAGCCCCTCGTAAACAACAGGGCTTAAGTTGGCTCGTGACGTATAAATAGCCGCCGTGTAGCCCGCAGGCCCGCTACCGATTATCAAACATCTTACGTGTTCCATATAATAATTTTACAGAATTACAAAATTGAGCAGAATTTACATATCCAACT
>JAITAP010000237.1 GCA_031284065.1 Prevotellaceae bacterium | reverse complement strand
TAGAGGTAGGCGGTCTTGTCCACATATACGTTGTTGCCCGTGCGGAGCTTTTCAAAATCCTGTACCCCAATGGGTAATTTTCTGGCGGTAAACATAGCTTTGCTGTTTAGGGTGAAGTACAAACTGTAAGAGTTGAAAGCTGAAAATTTAGATGCTCAACTTTCGCAAGCGTATTGCGGGTTTACGGCATCCCGTTAGGAATGTGGTGTACGCGATTCGGCGTCATATACGGTATTCATGTTTTTTGTTAGACGTAGTATAATTTTCGCGCCCGTCAATTTTCAGCGCTCAGCTTTCCGTACTGCTTTTCGTAGTATTTTTCGTACTCTCCGCTCACCACGTGCTCCAGCCACGCTTGGTTGGCGAGGTACCAGTCCACCGTTTTTTCCAACCCCTGCTCAAAGGTTACGGAGGGCGTCCAGCCGAGCTCGCGCTGAATTTTTGAGGCGTCGATGGCGTAGCGCAGGTCGTGCCCGGCGCGGTCGGTAACAAAGGTGATTTGCTTTGCCGACTGCCCCTCCTGCCGCCCCAGCTTTTTGTCCATGAGCGAGCACAGCAGCCTGATCAGCGCAATGTTTGTCCATTCGTTGTGCCCGCCGATGTTGTACGTTTCGCCGTTTTTTCCCTTGTGGAACACGAGGTCGATGGCGGCGGCGTGGTCTTCCACGTAGAGCCAGTCGCGTATGTTTTCGCCCTTGCCGTAGATGGGAATTGGCTTCCCCGTTTTTATGTTGTTGATGGCAAGCGGGATGAGCTTTTCCGGAAAATGGTTTGGCCCGTAGTTGTTGGAGCAGTTCGTTATCACGACGGGCAGCCCGTAGGTGTCGTGGTATGCGCGTACCAAGTGGTCGGAGCTGGCTTTGGAGGCGGAGTAGGGGCTGTGCGGGTCGTACCGGGTATCTTCGGTAAAGAAGCCCGCTGCGCCCAGCGAGCCGTACACCTCGTCGGTGGAGATGTGGTAAAACCGTTTTTCCGCAAAGTCATCCTTCCATGCGTTTTTTGCGGCGTTGAGCAGCGTTACCGTTCCCACAATGTTGGTGCGGATAAACTCCATAGGGTTTACAATGGAGCGGTCAACGTGCGACTCTGCGGCAAGGTGGAGCACGCCGGTTATGCGCCTGTCGGCAAAAACCTGTTGCAGCAGCTCGCCGTCGCAAATGTCGCCTTTCACAAAGTGGTAGTTGGGAGCATCCTTCACGTCGGCAAGGTTTTCCAGATTGCCGGCGTACGTCAGCTTGTCGTAGCTGACGATGTTATGCTCCGGGTATTTTTTTACTAATCGCCGCACCACGTGCGACCCAATGAAACCGGCGCCTCCGGTAACGAGAATGTTGTTCATAACAGCTGAAAATTGAAAGTTGAAAATTTTACGCCTAATTTACTTGTTTTTCCCAAACTTATTTTTTATCCACGCCGGCGCGATAATTACGCCGATGAGCAGGTACATGTAGTACGTAATGAGCCTCCACAGCAGGGCGATGACGACGGTAAGCCCCGCCACCGGGATAAAATCTCCCAGAAACTGTTTGAAGACAAATTCTGCAAATCCGCTTCCGCCGGGCGTTGGGCTAACCAGCATCATAATCCACATGACCAGCTGCCGCGCAAAAATCAGCAGGTGGTCGTGCACGGCAAAAAACGCCAGAAACAGCGCATTTACCACCCAGTAGCGCGACGTCCACGAAACAAAGGTTGCCGCAAAAGACTTGAGCCAAAACATCAGCGGGCGGCGCTTCAGCTCGGACGCGCTTGCCACAATGTCGTCGCCGGCTTTTACCGCGCCGCCTTTCCAGCGGCGCAGTACCGGCAGCGTAAACGCTTTTATAATCAACTTGCGCAGGCTGCGCGGGTTGACAAACAAGCCGTACAGCAGCGTGAGCGTCCACACCAGCTTGATAAAGTAGCCCGCAAGCGTGAACGCAAGCAGCCCTGCGGCAATGGTGGCGTTCACCGCAAACAGCGGCGTGGCGGACACGACGAGCAGCAGCAGCGGAAACATGATGACAAAGTACAGCTCGTCGAGCAGCGACGTTGCCATCACGATGGCGGAGCTTCGCCCTACGCTTATCCCCTCCTTGTTTACGTAAATCACCGCGAGGCTCGTTCCCCCCACCGCCGACGGCGTAACCGCCGAGGTGAACTCCCAGAGCATAATCACGCGCAGCGACTGCCGCCACGACAGGGCTTTGTCGCTCAGCAGGCGCAGGCGCAGCATGTAGCCCGCGTCGCGCCCCGCCATAAACAGCAGCGCCAGCAGCAAAAAGCACCACGAGCGCCACGAAAAGCGAACGTTGCGGAGCACGTCGCTGACGTTATATACCCGCAGCTTTACCCCCTCTACGCGGAGCTCGTCGCCCATAGAGATGCTCACGTCGCGCAGCGCGCGGCACCACAGCTGCACGCTATCCGCGCTGAGCGCCAGCAATGCGCTGTCGCCGTCGCACAGCAGCACGCTGCCTTCCCTCACCTGCCGCTGTATGCGCTTGGTGTTGGCGTACAAAACAGTATCGGTTGAGTAGTCCAACGCGCCGTTGCGCACCGCCACAACGCTGCCCGCAGGGAGCTCAATGGCGCTCTGCTCCACATTACCCCGAAAAGAGGGCTTGGGGTAAAGCTCCCCCCAAAAGATAAGCGCCACCACCCCCACGCCAATAAGGATGGGGAAAATAATCTTATACGATTTAACCCCCGAAAATGTCGACCGATGCTGATTGTTCTCCATGCGCTAAAAACCTCCAAAGGCTTTACTATTCATAAAATGCCCGACTATTTTAAATTGTTACAGTTCGCTTTCCTTGAGCCGCTCTGCGTTTTCAGCCATTTGCAGCTGGTCTATCACATCCTGAACATCGCCGTCCACAAAGGCGGGCAGGTTGTAAACGGTGTAGTTGATGCGGTGGTCTGTCATGCGGCTTTGCGGGTAGTTGTAGGTGCGGATTTTTGCCGAGCGGTCGCCGCCCGAAACCATTGTTTTGCGCTTGCTCGCAATGTCGTCTATGTACTTTTGGTATTCAATGTTGTAGATGCGCGTGCGCAGCTCCTCCATAGCCTTTGCCTTATTCTTGAGCTGCGATTTTTCGTCCTGACACTGCACCACAATTCCCGTAGGTATGTGCACGAGGCGCACGGCGGAGTAGGTTGTGTTGACCGATTGCCCGCCGTTGCCCGACGAGCAGAACGTGTCAATGCGCACGTCGCTTTCCTTTACCTCTACGTCAAATTCGTCGGCTTCGGGGAGCACCGCCACCGATGCGGCGGAGGTGTGCACGCGCCCCTGCGTTTCGGTTTGCGGCACGCGCTGCACGCGGTGCACGCCGCTCTCGTACTTCAGCACGCCGTACACCTTTTCGCCCGAAACCTTCATCACCACTTCCTTGTAGCCGCCTACGGTGCCTTCGGAGAACGAGGTTACCTCCATGCGCCAACCTTTTTTCTCAATAAACTTGCTGTACATTCGGAACAGGTCGCCCGCAAAAATCGAAGCCTCGTCGCCCCCCGTTCCGGCGCGGATTTCCACGATGGCGTTCTTGTCGTCCTGCGGGTCTGCGGGCACGAGCATGAGCTTAATCTCCGCCTCCAGCCGGGGCTGACGCTCCTCCAGCTGGCCAAGCTCCTCACGCGCCATCTCGCGCATGTCGTTGTCCTTTTCGTTGAGCAAAATGTCGCGTGCCGACTCCACGTTGCTCAACAGGTTGCGGTACTCGTCGCAAGCCTTCACAAGAGGCTCCAAGTCGCGGTACTCCTTGTTGAGCGCAACGTACTTCTTCATGTCGGCAATCACGTCGGGGTCGGAGAGCTGCTGCCCTATTTCCTCAAACTTGTGCTTAAGCCCTTCCAGCCGGCTCAATATTTTATTTTCAGACGCCATTTTGGGAAA
>JAITAP010000274.1 GCA_031284065.1 Prevotellaceae bacterium | reverse complement strand
TTCCGCTTCATGGCTCTCTATTTTTCCGCAAATATACTTTTATCTGTGGAAAAATAAAAATAAAACAGATTTTTCCATAGATAAAAATGGAAAAACCTGTTTTGAGGCGCGACAAAAGTCAAACGTTTTTTCACCCGCCCCCCGTTTTGTTCATTACCAATGAACAAATCTGTTTATTGGCAATGAATAAATTTTGTGCTTTTGCGTAGTATCCGCTATGCTCTACTAACATTTTCGCGCGTTACCGCTTACCTCGGAATTATTCTTGCAATTCGCTTTGCTACGCGGCGCGTGGCCATCTTGTCAATCTGCGTTACAATAACTCTCAGCCAGTCGAAGTAGAGCATAACGTACAGCAGCGCGCTCCCCAGCCACATTACGCCAATGTTGAACCACATTGTTTTTATTTTTGCGCTGCCAAGCATTTTGTACGGCGCGTAGAGGTGCGCCCGCCCCAAGTGCGACGAGGGTTCCCGGAAGATGGGGTCTTTTACCTGCACCAGACGGCCGTCGTTGCTTATGCGGATTTTTTCAAAATCGTTTTGGTTGAGCACAACCTCCGCTACGGCGTTGTTGTAGTACTTTCGCTTAAATGCCACCAGCGCCTGCTGCCCGCCCAGCTGCCGCTCCAGCTCCAGCACCTTGCTGTTGCGCGCGCGCGAGGCTGCGCCTGCCTGAGCGGATATGGCCTGCCGCAGCGCCGACAGGCTTTGCCTGAGCTGTTGCTCGTACAGGGGCGTGTAGGCGGCAACGTCAAAGCTGTCGGGCAAGGGGAGCGTTACGCCGTACGGCGCGGCCATGCGGCGCACTGTGGGCAGCTCGTTGCGCAGCAGCAGCAGCCTGTCGCTTGCCAGCTCGGGGTTGTTCTTTGCATCGCGCAGCGCCGACCCGGCGTTGATTTCGAGCTGGGGAATGTAGAAGCTCAACGCATACGACAGCTGGCTAAGCTGCATGTCGCAGTCAAAGAAGTGTTTTTCGTACCGGTTGTCGCTAAACTGGGCAACGGCGAGGGCTTCGTATGCCCAGCGCGACACCATTACGTCGGCAATTACCGGCACGTTTGAGGTGGTGAGGAGGGCCTTGTGGAGCTTGTCGAAGCGCACCACCACGCCGCTAAACAGCAGCTGCGGCACCAGAATGAGCGGAATGAGGATGTATATTGCCACTTCGGAGTTGAGCGCAGAGGAAATGTTTAGCCCAATGAGGTTGGAGCATACCGAAGCGGAGAACATGATGGCGAAGAACTGCGGCGTAAGCAGGTCAATCTCCAGAATGGAGTTGCCCACAAGGATGAACGAAAGCGACTGTATGGCCGAAACGATGAACATAACGAACACTTTGGAGAGCAAGTAGCTGTTGCGGCTAAGGTTTAGGAATTTTTCGCGCTGTAGCAGCTTTCTGTCCTTAATGATTTCCTGCGCGCTTGCCGAAAGCCCGAAGAAAATCGCCCCCACCACGCACATGAAGAGGTATGAGGGGATGTTGACGTTTTCGCTAAAAATATACTCGTTGGGGTTTCCCGGCGTGCCGGCAATGAACTTGGTGAAATAGCCCAGAATGAGCGCCAGCGCCGGCGCTTCGAGCAGCGTGATGAGCATGTACTGGTGGTTGGCGAGCTTGGCCTTGATGTTTCGCCGCATGAAGACCCGCATTTGCTGTAGCCGTCCGGGGATTTTGAAGTCGTTTTTGGGCAGCTCGCTTTCCGGCGGGTGCTCGTTCCAGATGCGCGGGTTTATTTTTTTCATGTAGCGCCGGTACCACTCCTCCGCCGTGCGCCGACGCTTGCGGGTAAGCCGCCCGTATTCGTTTACCACGCGAGCCTCCACAACTTTCAAGATGAGGTCGGGGTTGACGTTGCCGCAGGTGATGCACTCGCTCTCCTCCGGGTTGATAAAGTGTGCCGCTTCCTTAAAGTAAACGATAGCGTCCATCGGGTTTCCCTGAAAAATCACCCGCCCGCCGTGGTCCATTACCAGCACGCGGTTGAATATCTTGAACAGGTCGCTCGACGGCTGGTGAATGTTCACCACCACCAGCTTTCCCCGCATTGACTGCCGCTTGAGCAGCAGCATTACCTTTTCCGAGTCGATGGACGAAAGCCCCGACGTAGGTTCGTCCACAAACAGCACGGAGGGCTGCCGCATGAGCTCCAGCGCAATGTTGAGCCGCTTGCGCTGACCGCCGCTGATGAACTTGTTGAGCGGGTTGCCCACCTTCAGGTCGCGCGCCTCCACGAGGTCAAACTGCTCAATGGCGGTGGTGATTTCCTTCTCTATTTGCTCCTTTCCGTAGTCGCGAAAGCACAGCAGGGCGTTGTAGTAGAGGTTTTCGTACACCGTGAGCTCCTCCACGAGCAGCTCGTCCTGCGGCACGTAGCCAATGGCGCCCTTTACGCTTTCGGGGTTGGCGTGTATGTCGTGCCCGTTGATGGTGATTTGCCCCGTGCGCAGCTTGAGGTGCCCGTTGAGCAGGTTGAGCAGCGTGGACTTTCCCACGCCGCTTCCGCCCATAATCGCCACCAGCTCGCCCGAGCGGGCGTGGAAGGAGAAGGGGTGCACGCCGTCCTTGCTGCCGCGAAACCGGTAGCTGATGTCGTGCGCCACAAAGGATATTCCTTCGTCCTCCACGTTCTGCGTAAACGTGCTGATGACCTTGTTGTAGTAAATCGGGTCGATACGGGGGCTGCGGATTACCGAGCCTACGCCGAAAATGTACGACCTGCCGACGTTGAGGTTGCGCCCGTTGAGGAAAAAGTTGCTTTTGCCAAAGTACTTAATCAGGAAGGTATTGGTGCTCTCGATGCGAAGGACAAAAACTTTTCCGACCAGCTTTTTATTTTCCAGAAACCGTATTTCGGAGTCGGGGAAAGGGTTTGCGTGCGACACCAGCAGCAGGTTTTCGTTCATCGGCATTGAGCGCTCGTTGCCCAGCATGAAGCACAAGCAGTTGTTAAACTCCAGCTGGCTGATGCGCAGCAACCCTGCAAAGCGCCGCGCCGCCTCCACAACGTCGGAGGCGGCAATGCGCAGGTCGCCGACAAACTCAATGAGCTGTAGCACCACCCATAGCTTTTGGCGCTGCTCGTTGTCGTAGTTCACCTCTTCGGAGAGCTTGGCGAGCTGGTGGTGAAAGAGGTGCTTTGTTTCGGCGTGCAGCTGCTCCAGCTGGTCGTTGTCGTGCTTAAAGCGCGTGTAAATGCTGTCGAATTGCTGCAAAAAAATTTCGCTCTGCTCATCGGTCAGGTCTTTATCCTCCAGAAAACGGGCAAAGACAACCTGTGCAGCCTGCTGCGACGCCTGCGCCCTGACCACAAACAGCGCAAAAAGCTGCGTTAACGTTTTTAGTAGCGACTCGTTCAAGAATGGTTGAGATTAATTGCGTTGTACTTGCTTGGCTTTTACTCGCAAATATATTTTTTGCTGAAAATCTTTTGCAAATATACAACTTTTTCTCTGCATAGTCAACTCTCTTTTCCGCGAGCGAAATCCGTCAGCTCCACGTACAGCCGCTGTACCGGCAGCCCCATCACGTTGTAGTACGAGCCTTCGATGCGCTCAACGGCGGCGTAGCCTATCCACTCCTGAATGCCGTATGCGCCCGCCTTGTCGTAGGGCTGGCAGGTTGAGAGGTAGTAGGAGATTTCGTCTTCCGTCAGCGGCCGGAAGTGCACCAGCGTTGACGAAAGGAAGGTTTTGGTTTGCTTGCGGCTGCGCAGGCACACGCCCGTGAGCACCTCGTGCACGCTTCCGGACAGGAGGCGCAACATCCGCCGGGCGTCGGCTTCGTCCGCCGGCTTGCCCAGAAATTCGCCCTTGCACCACACCAGCGTATCGGCGGTTATCAGAATATCGCGGCCGTCCAGCGGGCGCGGGTAGGCTTCGGATTTGGCGCGCGCCAAAAAAACGGGGACTTCATCCCTGGGCATACCCGGCGGGAAAACTTCGCTGACGTGGTAGGCGGGCGCAGGCGTAACCGCCACGTCCAGCCCTTTTATCAACGCCTGCCGGCGCGGCGATTGCGAGGCTAAGATAAGCCGGTAGCCTTTCAGCTTTTCGTGGAGCATGTTTGGGGGTGTATTTACGTTGTTCCGGTTTTCGGCGCAAAGGTAGGGATTTGGCGCGACGCCGGCAAATTTTCTTTTCGGTAATTATGCGGTAC
>JAITAP010000260.1 GCA_031284065.1 Prevotellaceae bacterium | reverse complement strand
AGGGGCATAAAAAAACCGTGAACTAATGTTCTTCGGTCGCTGAGGTTATAGACTACCATACTACCAAAAGAATAAAGCCCACGATTTCTCGTGAGCGTTACAGCTTTATTTTTGGTAGTCTTTGAAATTGTCTATATTTCAGCGACCAAGATAAAAGCTAACGCTTTACTATATGTCAATCGTTCTCCTTGAGAACGAATCCTCGTGCGAGGTTATTTTACGTATGCTTCATACAGAAAGAATTTTTAGAAGTTAGCAATATGTTTAGCACGGTGCAAAGGTATAAATTTTTGCGTTACTACGCGCTGCCGCCGCGCAATTTTTTTTTTGCAGGGTAAGCGCCGCCCCTGCGGAGCTTTGCCGCATGGCCTCGCCGTGCCCGCCGGCAGCCGCGCGTAGCGTGAACCCCTATCTGAAAAAGCACCACGCCGCCGCCATGCAGTAAATGCACTTGAGGCCAACGGTGAGCAAGAACCCCACAAACGACCAGCAGGCTACGCCTGCGGCGCGCCCAACGTCGTTGCTGTGCAGCAGCTCGCCGATGAGCGCGCCCAAAAACATGCCCAGCAACATGCCTATGGGGGTGAGGAAAATCCCCGCCACCATGCCGACAAGCGCCCCGCGCGCTCCGTACTTGGAGCCTCCCGCCTTGCGCGTTACCCAGCCGGGTATGATGTAGTCCAGCAGAAAAACAACCGCCATCGCCACGCCCATTGCCACGAGCAGGGTGAGGCTGTAGGGGTCGCCCTTCTCCGAAAGGAAGTGGCGCAGCAAAATGGCGGCGTAGGCTATCGTTGGCCCCGGCAGCACGGGCAAAAAGCAGCCCAAAAATGCCACCGCCAGCATTAGCGACCCGATGATGAGGATTGAAGTCTCCACAGCTCAGCGTCAAGGCTTCCTAAATCCTTCCCTTTGCAGCAGCGCGTCGATGGTTGGCGCTTGCCCGCGAAAGCGCTTGTAGAGCTCAAGGGGATGCTCGCTGCCGCCTTTCTCGAGAATGTTGGCGCGGAAAGAGCTTGCCGTTGCCGCGTCAAATATTCCGTTTTTTTTGAATACGGAAAACGCATCGGCGTCGAGCGTCTCCGACCACTTGTAGCTGTAGTAGCCCGCCGCGTAGCCGCCCGAGAAGATATGCCCGAAAGAGGGGCTGACGGAAACGCCCTCTACGGTGGGCAGCAGGTTGGCTTTGGCTATCGCCGATTGCTCAAAGTCGGCCACGTTGTCGGCAAAATCTTTGTTGATGCTATGGTAGGCCATGTCGAGTATTCCGAACGAAAGCTGGCGCAGGGAGGCGTAGCCCGCAAGGAAATTCTGGCTGGCGATAATTTTTTCTATCAGCTCCTCCGGAATTTTTTCGCCCGTTTCGTAGTGCACGGCAAACATGTCAAGAAATTCCTTTTCCTTTCCCCAGTTCTCCATTAGCTGCGAGGGCAGCTCCACAAAGTCGCGATAGACGTTTGTGCCCGACAAGCTCGGGTAGGCGCAGTTGGACAACATGCCGTGCAGCGCGTGCCCAAACTCGTGCAGGACGGTGTTTGCCTCGGCAAAGGTGAGCAGCGCGGGCTTGCTGTCGGTGGGCTTGGTGAGGTTGCACACGTTGATAATGTGCGGACGCTGGGCGTGCTCGCCTTTGTGCTGTCCGCGTATTTCGTTCATCCACGCGCCGCTGCGCTTTCCCTCGCGCGGGTGGTAGTCGGCGTAGTAGAGCGCAAGGAACTCCCCGTTCCTGTCGCGCACCTCGTAGGCTCTCACGTCGGGGTGATACACGGGGATTTTTTTGTTCTCCTTAAACGTAATGCCGTAGAGCCTTTCGGCTAAGCCAAAAACGCCCTTAAGCACGTTGTCCAGCTTGTAGTAGGGTCGCAGCGCCTCGTCGTCGAGGCTGTACTTTTCTTCCCGCAGCTTTTCGGCGTAAAACGACCAGTCGTAGGGTTGCAGCTTAAAGGTAGCCCCGTGCCGCTCGGCGCAGGCCTGCACTTCGGCGACTTCTTTCTGCGCAAAAGGCGTTGAGGCGTTGAGCAGCTCGTTGAGCAGGCTGTTCACGTTGGCGGTGTTTTGCGCCATTCGCTCCTCGAGCGCGTAGTCGGCGTAAGTTTTATAGCCCAGCAGCTGCGCCATTTGCAGGCGTGCGTTCAGGATTTCGCGAATCGCTTCGTTGTTGTCGTTTTCGTTGCCCTGGTTGCCCCTTACGCCGGACGCGGTGTAGAGCTTTTTGCGCAGGTCGCGGTTTTCGGCGTACTTCATGAACGGCGCGTAGCTGGGCTGGTGCAGGGTGAACGCCCAACCGTCGAGCCCCTTGCTCTTGGCGGCCTCCCTTGCCTGCTCCACGGTGGAAGCCGGCAAGCCCCTCAGGTCGGACGAGTCGGTGATGGCGAGCACGTATGCGTTGGTTTCGCTCAGCACGTGCTGCTTAAAGTTGAGCTTTAGGGTTGCCAGCTTTGACGAAAGCTCGCGGTACTTTTCCTTATCGGCGTCGCTAAGCCCTGCGCCGCTGCGGGTAAACCGCTTGTAGGTTTTCTCAAGCAGCGTAATTTGCTCTGGGGAGAGGAGGCTACGGTCGGCGCTGTCGTAAACGGCTTTTACGCGGGCAAACAGCTTTGCGTTTAGGGTAATGTCGTTGCCGTACTCCGTCAGCAGAGGAGTTACCTCGTGCGCTATGCTTTGCATTTCGGGGCTGGTTTCGGCCTCGTTGAGGTTAAAGAAAATGCCTTCGGTACGCGTGAGCGACGCGCCGCTGTAGTCCAGCGCCGCAATGGTGTTCTCAAAGGTAGGCGCGTCGGCGCTGTCGGCAATGGCGTTAATTTCCCTGCGCCCTTCGTCCATGCCGTACCGGAAGGCGGGCAGGTAGTGCTCGGTTTTTATCTTGCCAAAGGGAGTTGCCTCAAACGGAGTGTCGAATTTCTCCAGCAGCGGGTTGTTGTTTGTCGCTTCGCAGCCCGATAGCAGCGCAGCAGCAGCGGGTATTAGCATGATT
>JAITAP010000234.1 GCA_031284065.1 Prevotellaceae bacterium | reverse complement strand
TCCATATCCGTAAATTCGTCCATAGCCATAAAAATCAGCGGGTAAAAATACAAAAATTATTGCAACTCGGCAAGCGCTCAACAATCGGCCGCTAATGCTTGCTTGCATTAGGCTTTTCCAGCCCGTACCCGCGCTTTTTATCTTCGCGCTTAAGCATAACGGCAACGAGCAGCGACAGCACGGCAAATGCCGCAAAAATCAGCATCGGGATGGTGTAGTCGTACGCTACTTCTTGCGCTGCCGATACCGTTTTGCAAAAGCGGTCGAGCACAACGCCAATCAGGTAGGGGACTCCCATCAGCCCAATGTTTTGCACCCAAAAGATGAGCGCGTATGCCGTTCCCAGCTGCTTTTCGGGGATGATTTTCGGCACTGACGGCCACATTGCCGACGGCACCAGCGAAAAAGCTATGCCCAGCATTACCATCAGGCTCACGGCGTATATCCAGCTGTTGATGCCGGGTATCGAAAACAGAATGTGTATGCCTACCAGCATCAGCGCCCCGATAATCATGATGGTTGCGCCTTTACCCCTTTTGTCGTAAATACCGCCAAACAGCGGCGTAAGCAGAATTGTGCCAAACGGCAGCAACCCCGGAATAAGCCCCGCCCACTCTTCGTTAACGCTAAATTTGTTCACCATGAGGTCGGCGGCGTACTTGAGGAACGGGAAAACGCAGGAGTAGAACAGCACGCAGAGCAGCGAAATCAGCCAGAACCCGTGATTGGTTACCACGAGCTTCACGTCCGAGAGCTTAAATTCATCCTCTGCGGAGGCTTCGACTCTGCCGGCCTGCCGGTCGTACTTTTTGTCGAGCAGCGTGTAAAGCAAAAAGGCGAGCAGCCCGATGACGAGGAGCGTTAGCCCAAACAGCACAGAGTGCGAAACGCCGCCAAAGAAGTGCGCCAGAGGGTTGGAAAAAATGAGCGCTGCGGCCGTTCCGATACGCGCAACCGCCACCTGTAGCCCCATGGCCAGCGCCAGCTCGTGCCCCCTGAACCATTTCACAATCGCCTTGGTTACGGTAATTCCGGCGACCTCTGCGCCTACGGAGAATATGGCGTACCCAATAGCGGCAAACATCACCTGCGAGTTTACGCCGAGTACCGTACCCTGCGTCGGCAAAATGTTCGCCAGCGCCAGGTACTTGACCCCCGCGCCGACCACCATAATGGCGGCGGCGAGCGTGCCGGTGAAGCGGATACCTCTTTTGTCGAGCAGCAAGCCGCCAAAAAACAGCATCAGCAGGAAGACGTTAAACCAGCCGTAGGCGCTGGTGAACAGGCCATAGTCGGCGCTACTCCAGCCCTCTATTTTCTCAAGCATACCCTTGAGCGGCGACATTACGTCAGTCATAAAGTAGGCCGCCATCATGGTGAATGATACGACGCCAAGCGCAGTCCAACGCGCTAATTTTGATTGGTTTAAAAGTTGCTTCATGGTGAAAGGTTTAAAATGAGCAGCAAAAGTACGATTTTTTTTCTAATTTTACGGGCTAAATGCTCGCTTATTTGCAAGTGCGGACATTATAAGTTAGAATTTCTTTGCAGCACTGAAATTCATGTTGTTCTAAGTTAAGGTAATAAAGACATTGGAAAAGTTTGGCGTGATTTTTGACATGGACGGCACCATCATTGACAATATGCCGTACCATTTGCAGGCGTACCGGGTGTTCAACGAGCGCCACGGGGTTGAGATGGGCGATGAGGAATTTTTGAAGCAAACGAGCGGAAAAACGAACGACGACATCATGCGCCTGCTCTTTGGCAGCGACCTCTCCGCCGAAGATATAGCAACGCTTGCCAACGAAAAGGAATCGCTCTACCGCGAGCTGTACCGCTCGCACGTGGCGCTGAGCAAGGGGTTGGACAGCTTGTTTGCCCGGCTGCGGGCGAAAGACGTGCCCCTATGCGTTGGCTCGTCTGCGCCCGACGAAAATATTGATTTGGTACTCGACGGGCTCAACATTCGCGGGTACTTCAAGGCGGTTATCAACTCCTCGCAGGTGAAAAACGGGAAGCCTCACCCCGAAGTTTTCCTCAAAGCGGCAGCGGCTATGGGGCTTGCCCCTGCGCAGTGCGTGGTGGTAGAGGACGCTGTGGCAGGCATTGAGGCGGCGCACAACGCCGGAATGAAGGTGATAGCCATTGCGCAAATCATGTCGCGCAAAGCGTTGGCAAAAGCCGATATGGTGATAAACGACTTTACAGAGGTGAGCGTAGAAACGTTTGAGCAGCTACTCGTAAAAACACAAGGGATATAGGGTACCGGTGCAACAGGCTCTGTCATCACAAAATCGGTTGCCCTTACGCAGGGTTTGTTTTCCGGTGAGCAGAACATTCGTTCGTGGAGTGCACGGCGCTAAAGAAGTCAATGCTTAGTAAGCATTACCCTTAGCAATAAAAATATCGCGCCAAATGCTCAAGTAACCGAGTGCGACGAGCTGTGTTTTTTAGAGTTCCATCTTTACAAAAGATAGATTTTGCTGCCGCAATGAATGTTGCGGCAAAGTAAACCTCCCCACATAAGAGAAACGTACTCCGGTCGGAATGACGGCACGGAGAGACAGCGCAAGCCGCAAGAGTGGCGCAAGCCGCGCAAGTAACCCGCAAAATTTGCTACCTTTGCGCCTATGATACCATACCTTCAAGTTGAAAATCTAAGTAAATCGTTTGGCGATTTGTCGCTGTTCAGCAACCTCAAGCTTGGCGTAGGCGAGGGGCAGCGCGTTGCCATTGTTGCCAAGAACGGCGCGGGCAAAACAACCTTGCTCAACATTATTGCCGGTCGCGACGCGCCCGACGAGGGCAGCGTAACGTTTCGCCGCGACCTGCGCGTGGGCTTTCTGGAGCAACTTGACGGCTTCCCGCCGGAGATGTCGGTGTGGCAGGCGGTGTTTGCCTCCGACAGCCCGGCCGTGAAAATCATCAGCGAGTACGAGCGGGCGACACTCGAGGGGCGCGACGTGGCGGCGCTCTCCGAGCAAATGGACGCGCACCACGCGTGGGGCTACGAGCAACGCGCCAAGCAAATCCTCACGCAGCTGCGCATCGCCGGGTTCGACCGGCGCATTGGCGAACTCAGCGGCGGGCAGCGCAAGCGGGTTGCCCTGGCCAACGTGCTCATCAACGAGCCGGATTTCCTTATCCTCGACGAGCCTACCAACCACCTCGACATTGACATGGTGGAGTGGCTCGAGGGCTACCTCTCCAAGTCGCGCTCCACGCTGCTCATGGTTACGCACGACCGCTACTTCCTCGACCGCGTGTGCAACGTCATTCTCGAAATCGACCAGCAGCGGCTGTTTACCTATCGGGGCAATTTTTCCTACTTTTTGGAGAAGCGTCAGGAGCGGATAGATGCTTTTAACGCAGAGGTGGATCGCGCGTCCAACCTGTTTCGCCGCGAGCTGGAGTGGATACGCCGCCAGCCGTCGGCGCGGGGAACAAAAATCAAGTCGCGCGTCAACGCTTTTGACGAGGTGAAAGAGCGCGCCCACGCCAAGCGGCAGGACGGGCAGGTGGAAATAAGCGTACGCTCGGCTCGGCTGGGCAAAAAAATTATCGAGGCAAAAAACCTCTACAAGGCGTACGACGGCACGGCTTACGTGGATAAGTTCAGCTACGAGTTCAAGCGCGGCGAAAAGGTAGGCATTATCGGCAAAAACGGCTCGGGCAAAACTACGCTGCTCAACCTGCTCGCCGGGACTCTGCGCCCCGACAGCGGGCACGCAAGTCGCGGCGAAACGGTGGTGGTGGGCTACTACCGGCAGGAGGGTATCACGGTCAGCGAAAACAAGCGGGTGATTGACGTGGCGCGGGACATTGCGGAGTACGTAAAGATGGGCGACGGGAAAAACCTGTCGGCGTCGCAGTTCCTCAACCACTTTTTGTTCCCGCCGAGCGCACAGCAAACCTTAGTGCGCAAGCTCAGCGGCGGCGAGCGGCGGCGGCTGTACCTGCTCGCCATCCTCATGCGCCAGCCCAACTTCCTCATCCTCGACGAGCCTACCAACGACCTCGACCTGATGACGATGGCGGTGCTGGAGGAGTACCTTAGGGAGTTTGAGGGCTGCGTAATCATTGTGTCGCACGACCGCTACTTTATGGACAAAATTGTTGACCACCTCTTTGTGTTCGAGGATGTGGGCAGGATAAAAGACTTTCCCGGCAGCTACACCGACTACCGTAGCTACCGGCAGCAGCAAGAGCGGCTGCAACAGCGACAGCCGCCGTGCGCAGGGCAGCTGCCCGCAGAAAATCCCGCAGCGGAGCGCAAAAGGAGCGTCCCCGAAAAGCGGCGGCTTTCGTTTGCCGAAAGGCGCGAGTACGAATCCCTGCCCGACGAGCTGCGGCAGCTGGAGCGCGAAAAGCAGGAGCTGGAGCAGCAGCTTGGCTCCGGCTTGCTCACCCCCCACGAGCTGACGCTAAAATCAACGCGCATAGGCGAGGTGGTGGATGCGCTTGCCGCAAAGGAGCTGCGATGGCTGGAGCTGGACGAGCTGGCGTGAAGCTGAGGCTACGTCAGCCGCACGTTATCAATCAGGCGAATTTTGCCGGCGTGCACCGCAATGCACGCTTGCTTGGCGCAGTCGTCGTCCAGCGAGGCGACAGGCTGTAGGGTGCGCGCGCAAACCACCTCAAAGTACTCCACCTTCAGTCGCTCATCGGCGTTGATGGAATCTTCCACAAACTTTTTCAGCGCAGCTAAATCGACGTCGCACACCCTATCCACAGCGGCAAACAGCGTTTTGGCAATGATGGGCGCGGCCGCCCGCTGCTCGGGCGTGAGTAGCGCGTTGCGCGAGCTGAGGGCTAAGCCGTCCGCCTCGCGCACAATGGGGCAGCGAACAATCTCCACCGGCAGGCCAAGCTGACGCACCATTTCGCTAACAACGGCAAGTTGCTGAAAATCCTTCTCGCCAAAGTACGCACAGTCGGGTTTTACAGCGTCAAACAGGCGGCTCACCACCTGCGCCACGCCGTTGAAGTGCCCCGGGCGGCGTTCGCCCTCCATCACCTTGTCCAGCAGCCCAAAGTCGAATATGCGCGTATCCGGCTCGGGGTAAATCTCTTTTTCGCTCGGCGCAAACGCAACGTCGCAGCTCGCCGCTTGCAGCAGCTGCACGTCGGCGGCAAGCGTGCGGGGGTAGCGCTCAAGGTCGCCCCGGTCGTTAAACTGCGTGGGGTTTACAAAGATGCTGACCACCGCCACCCCGCACTCCTTTTTGCAACGCTGCACCAGCGACAAATGCCCTCGGTGCAGCGCACCCATAGTGGGAACAAACCCTACCGTTTTCCCCTGACTTTTCTCCTCCGTCAGCAGCTGCCGGAGTTCTTGTATGGTTTTTACAACTTTCATCATATATATTTTTACATAATTACAGGATTTGCATAATTTACATGCTTTTAAATATGTTAATTATGCAAATTCTGAAATTTGTGAATTAAAAAATTCAGCAAATTACTCTGCAAACACTTCCTCCAGCACTGCCAGCGAGCGAATAGGGTTTGACATGCCGAGATGGGTGCAGTAGTAGTCGAGCAGCTTCCGCAGCAGGAGGTTTCGCTGCCCTCTTGACGCTTGTATGCGCTGCAAATCGTCAAACGTTGCGCCGATTAGCCTGCCCAGCAGCGCCGACGTTGGCTTGTCCATAAATACGCCGTGCTGCGGCGCAAAGGGAACAAACACGCCGTTTTTCATGTCGAAGTAGGCGTACTCCGCGCTGTGAGCGTTGCCGGGAAAAAATCCCAAGTGCCGCGCCAGCTGCGCCAGAAAGTAAAGGTGAAAGTTTGACACGCCCCGCTGCATTTCGTCGAGCAGCAGAATGTACTTGCACAAAAAGCCAAACAACGCCTCGTTTTGCTCCTCCTCGCGAATCAGCTTGTAGAGCACCTCGCCGATGAAAAGCGCTATCACGTTTTTGTGCACATCAAACGGCAGGCTTTGCAGCGGCACGCTGGCGCGAAACTCTTTCATGCGGCACATTGTGCCTTGCCTCCGCGCGGGGTACGCCTCAATGTCGAGCAAAAAGAGCGGCTGTATGAGCGCAGACTTATGGCGTTGCGTTGCGCCGCGCACGCCGTTGAGCATGTAGGTTTGTCGTCCCTGCACGTCGGTGTAGATGTGCGCAATAACGCTCGTCTCCCCATACTTGATGCTATGCAGCACTATACCGCGAAGCTTGTCCACTTTGGAATGGTTTGGAATTTAGCTATTAGAATATAAATATCGGAATTGAAAATGGTATCCCGTAGGGATGCCACGCTCGGTAGAAAATATCGCCCCTCTCCCGAAACCGACATTCCGTAGGAATACCACCGAAACATTTTTTTGGTACATTCCTAAACGGAATACGGTGTACAGATTGGGTAACATATTCATATTCTATATCTTCAACTCTCGGCTCTTAGTCTAATAGACTTTATTGCAACGAGAACTTGAGAAAAATTTAAATCCTGAATTGGCTGATGCCGTGTAAGTCCCGCAGGGACGACACTTGATTAACCGTAGGCTTTAGCCTACGGCTATGGCTACAGACATCGCCGTGTAAGTCCCGCAGGGACTTGCTGTCGTAGGCTTTATATAATGTGCTCTCGTTGCAACAAAGTCAAATCCATATATCAAGCGCTATCAAGAGCGCCCCGTTGTTTTTTGCAAAGTTAAACAAAATTCATGGACGCAAACTTTTCCATGTGAATAAATAAGGCTAACTTCGCAGCTTGTTAACGCTGTAATTCGCTTTTTCATTTAAATACCATGCACAACATATCTCGAAAGGTGCTGCTCATGTCGGGTGCGGTTGCGCTGGGCATGCTTGCAGGCTTAGCGTACTATCTTTACTCCGAGCTCTACAGGCCTAACGTAAATGCCCCCAACGAAGGCCGGCTGATTTACATTTCTACCGGCTCCACAAAGGCGGATGTGTTAGAGTACATTATCAAAGACAGCGTGGTAAAAAACTCCGCCACCTTTGCTCACGCCGTAAAAAGGTTGGAGTATGGCCAAAAAATCTACTCCGGGTGCTACAAAATCACGCCCAACATGGGCAACAAAAGGCTGATACACATGTTGGCGTCGGGCGCTCAAACGCCCGTCAATCTAAACCTTCACAATGCACGAACGCGCCAACGGCTTGCCGGCGCTATTGCACGGCACATAGAGCTGGACTCAACGTCGCTGCTGCAAGCCCTGACGGACGAGGCGTCGGCAAACAGCTTTGGCTTCACCTCCGAAAACTTCATGGCAATGTTCATCCCCAATACCTACGAGCTGTACTGGAACGTGAGCATAGACGATTTTCTGAAGCGCATGTACAGGGAGTGGGACAACTTTTGGCAGTCCAACGACCGCGAGCAAAAGCTTGATCGCTTGAGGCTGTCGCGCATCGACGCGGTTATTTTGGCGTCAATCGTGGCGGAGGAAACGCAGAAGGTGGACGAAATGCCAACCATTGCCGGCGTGTACGTCAACCGGCTGCGCAGCCAAATCGCGCTTCAGGCCGACCCCACAGTGCGCTACGCAGCGGGCAACTTTGCAATACGCCGCGTTTTGCGCTCCCATACCCAAGTTCAATCGCCCTACAACACCTACCGGCAGCAAGGGCTTCCGCCCGGACCCATTTGTACGCCCCCTCCCGCAGCAATAGACGCCGTGCTCGACTACGAAGAGCACAGCTACATGTTTTTTTGCGCCAAAGCCGATTTTTCGGGCTACCACACATTCTCCACAACCTTTGCGCAGCACGCCAGCCACGCCACCGCCTACCAACATGCGCTCAACAAAAGGAGGGTGTTCCGGTAGGCAAGGCTGCCCCGCTTTTGGGCAAGCTAACCGATAGCTGCCGTTAGCCCGTCGTAGGCCAGCTGCACGTTTTTTGGGAGCGTGGGTTGCAGCTCGGCGTGCAGCCCCAGCTGGTGCGAAGCGTGAGTGAGGTAAGCGCGGGCAGGTTTTACCTCGTCTATCAGGCGCAGAGCCTCGCTGAGCGTAAAGTGCGAAAGGTGCGGCTCCCTCCGCAGCGCATTTACCACCAAAACCTCACACCCTTCAAGCAGCAGCTTCGATTCCTTGCTCACAAAGTTTGTATCGGTAAGGTAGGCCATGCTGCCCACGCGAAATCCCAGCACCGGAAGCCGCGCGTGCATGGCGCGCACGGGGAGTACGCGCAGCCCCTGCACCTCAAACGGCTGATTGGCGCAAATGGCTACCTGCTCAATTTCCGGCGACCCCGGATACTTGTTTTTGTCAAAGGCATACGCAAATGCGCTCTGCACCTGCCGCTGCACGCGCTCTTCGGCGTACACGGGCATGGGGCGACCCATAAAGTAGTTGAACGCCCGCACGTCGTCCAGCCCGCCAATGTGGTCGGTGTGCTCGTGCGTTAGCAAAATAGCGTCCACGCGCTTCACGTTTTCCCGCAGCATTTGCGTACGAAAATCGGGGCCGGCGTCAATCACCAGCGTAACGCCATCGGCCTCAACCATTGCAGACGTGCGCAGGCGCTTGTCGCGCGGGTCGGCGGAGCGACACGTGCGGCAAGCGCAGCCTATCATGGGAATACCCTGCGATGTGCCCGTACCAAGAAATGTAAGCTTCATTTACGCGTAAAAATGAAAAGTCAATCCCTGCAAAGGTACGATAAATTTGAATGACTTTGCTGCAACGAGAACTTGAGGAAAAATTTTAAATCCTGAATTGGCTGACGCCGCGTAAGTCCCGCAGGGACGGCGCTTCCGGAGACCTTCCGCAGGGAGTTAAGCCCTGAAAGGGCGTAATCATTAGCGTAGGGCAACGCCCTACGAACGCCGCGCATCGTGCCCCCACCCCACCCGTCATTCCGACCGGAGCCGCGCGAGGCACGAGCGCGCGTAGTGGAGGAACCTCCCGCCATTTTTGCCACATAGCGGCAACAAGGGTTTGGTGGTAAGGTGGGAGATTGGCTACGCCGAGCTCCGCTTCGCTCCGGTTCCTCGCTCCGCTCGGAAAGACGGCGGGAGGGTACGACGGCGGAACGAAATACGCAAGCGACCAGCACGCCGCGCGCCCAGACCTCACCCCCCACCCCGTTGGTGCGGCCTTTTGCCAACATGGGGGGGGGGTGCCGCCGGGGCCGGGGGGGGGGCCTGGGGCGGCCGGGGGGGTCTGGGGGGGGGGGGGGGGGGTGGAGACGCGATGCGCGACGTTCGTAGGGCGTTGCCCTACGCTAATGATTACGCCCTTTCAGGGCTTTGGGGAGGCGCGGGGGCGCGGCGTTCGTAGGGCGCTTGCGTCTTTCATTCCGTAGGAATGAATCGCTCGGTAGAAA
>JAITAP010000226.1 GCA_031284065.1 Prevotellaceae bacterium | reverse complement strand
GAATTAGAGCGAAAACTAAAAACCAACGCCATAAACATGAGTGTTGATAAGGTTTTAGACATCGCAAAAACCATCACAACAATCAAAGTCAAGCTGAAAAAAAGCAAGGAAACCCTTACCAAAACTATGCTGATTACTCCGAGACACAAGTCAATCGCTCAACTTTTTGATAACAATTTTTGGAAAAATCCGTAAGGTGTCGCATTGTCAAAGTCAGGAGTCCCGTTTTTGCAGCCAAGTAGAGCATACAATTCGGCTGAAATATCAACGACGGAGAAAAGTTACCTGCTCAGCGGCATCCACACCGTCATCTCCGAGCGGCCGCGGTTGCCCCACGCATAGTAGGGAATGAGGCGAATGAATACCTTGTCCTTTTCCCTGCTTTTCACCTCGCGGTACAGCCGGTTGCTCCAGCCGGAGCTATCCGTTGCGCAGGCTTTGCCTTCGAGACAAATAATGCTGCTGTTGGCAATGGTGATGGGTATGGGGGTGAGCCGAATATCGGCGGGGATGGAGAGGTCAAAGATGCTGCGCCCTTCGGGAGCGTCGGGCGATTCGAGGCAGTACACCACCGGGCCGCGCTTCACGGCTACCTGATTGCGCACCTCCTCCGCCAGCGGGTTTGCCTCCACCAGCGTTGCCTCCATCGGCAGCGACAGCTCCACCACATCTCCCTTTTTCCAGAGGCGGCGCACCTCAACGTACTGTCCGCTCTGCGGACGATTTTCCTCCACGCCGTTTACCGTAAGCGTGGCGCTCTTTGCCCACGCCGGTATGCGCAGAAAGAGGGAAAACGGCTGCCCCTTTTTTCCCTTACCAACCTCCTGCACCGTAAGCGACGCTTCGCCCATCCACGGGTATTCGCTTTGCTGCTCTATCCTGACTTTGCGCCCGTCTTTGAGTTGCGTTTCGAGCGTGCTCCCGCCGTAGAGGTTAACCCACACGCCCCTGTCGGAGAGGCCGTAGGCGTAGCTTTGCACTTCGGCAATTGTGCGCACGGTGTTGGGCGGGCAGCAGTTGCAGAGCTTAATGTACTCTTCGCGCTCCTTGCTCCAGCGCAGCGTGAACGGGGTTTTATCCGATACCGCCAGCGGGTTGGTGTAGAAGTAGCGCCTCCCGTCGAGGCTCACGCCGGCAAGCACGCTGTTGTAGAGCGCCAGCTCAAGAACGTCGATATACTTGGGGTTGCCCGAGATCTGGAACATGCGCCAGCTCCACAGCACGTTTCCAATGTTGGCGCAGGATTCGTTGTGCGCGGTGGCGTTGGGCAGCTGGTAGTCGCGCCCGTAGGCTTGGTGCACCTTTTGGATAGAGTCGGGGGTGTAGGAAGTTCCGTCGGGCGAAACGCCGTCGTACAGCGCCCCGCACGCTCCGGTAATGTACATTTTCCGGAGCGCCATGTCGTCCCAAATCAAGCTGAGCGATTCGAGCAGCGTGCTGTCGCCCGTTTCGGCGTATATGTCGGCAGCGCCGGCGTAGAGGTAGTTGGCGCGAACGGCGTGCCCCATAGCTTTTTTCTGCTGCCTGAACGGAACGCGGTCTTGGTTGTCGTCGGTACCGTTCTGCACCAGCCCGCGAATGTCGATAAGGTTTTTCGCCAGCTCAAGGTACTTTGTCTCCTGCGTTGTGCGGTACATTTCCACCACGCCCATGTAGTGCGACGGGCAGATGGCGTTACGCGCCAGCTCCGCCGAAGCGGTGGCGTAAAATTCGTTGAGGTAGTCGGCAGCTTTTCTGGCGACGCTCAGCAGCGAGGTTTTGCCCGTAGCGCGGTAGTGCACAATGCCCGCCGTCATGAGGTGCCCGAGATTGTAGGTTTCAAAGTTCAGCCGGTCGGAAAACTTGGCGTCTATTCCCTTGCTTTTTTGCTCAATGATTACCGGCGTGTGTATGTAGCCATCGGGTCGCTGCGCCTTCGCAATCGTGGCAACAATTTCGTCCATTTGCTTGTCTATGGCAGGCTCTTTGGTGATGGAGTACACCGCAGCCAGCCCCTCAAGCCACTTGTAGAAGTCGCCGTCGTGAAAAGGCGGCCCCTGGTGCTCCCCCTCGTGCAGCCCTGCGGCAATCTCAAAGTTGCGGTAGGCGTGCGCCACGTTGGGGTTGCTGAGCGTGCGCCACATGCCCGGCGCCATCGAGTCGCGGCAAACGGCAAAGCGCTCTGCCCAAAAGCCGCTTGTCCAGCGCACGCTGCCCATGTCCACCCCCTGAACGCGGGCAAACTTGCTGTTGGATGTGTTGACTAAGCTCTTGCTTTGCGCCAAGAGCGTACTTGCCGATAGTAAAACGGCTGCCGGAATGAAAAGAAGCCTGTGCATAGCTTGGAAATTTTGAATTTTGAATTTTGAATGACTTTGTTGCAGCGAGAACAATTATTATATAAAACCTAATTATAATCACTATTGACCGACAGCAAGTCCCGCAGGGACGACACTTTATTAACCGTAGGCTTTAGCCTACGGTTAACGATAGTGCTCTCCTCTTAAGTCCCGCAGGGACGACACTTGCTGTCGCCTCCAAAGTGTCGTACCTGCGGGACTAGCTGTCGTTGGTTTTATATAGTAATGTGCTCTCGTTGCAACAAAGTCCCGCGCACGTATAATTTGCGTAATTCGCGGGCAGAAAAATAATTGATTAAAATTTCGCTACCCGCGCAGGCATAAGCTAT
>JAITAP010000200.1 GCA_031284065.1 Prevotellaceae bacterium | reverse complement strand
AACCTCATTACCTCATTCAATCGCTTTGTAATGAGGTAATGAGGTTGTGGGAGAGATTTGCATGCCATTGCTACTGAGGTTGTTTTGTTAGAGAAATTAGGTGGAAATGAGGTTTATCTCCGCCCCGCGTCACCGTCGCCGCCCCGTCGTCGTCGTCGCGCCGCCCCGCACGTCGCGTGTTTGCGTTTTTTCATTCCGTAGGAATGAATCGCTCGGTAGAAATGTGCAATGTTCTCGGCGCAACACATTCCGTTAGGAATGTGTTCTCGTTGCAACAAAGTCATTCCAAATTGCCGTAATTGAAAATATTTATTCGGCCTTACATAATTCCGGCCGCTCGCTTCCCCAAAAATTCCCCCGTATGCAGCTCTTTGTGCTTGGCCAGCTCTTGGGGAGTTCCGGAAAAGCAAAGGTATCCGCCCGCCTCTCCGCCTTCGGGTCCAAGGTCGATAACCCAATCGGCGCACTTCACCACATCCATGTTGTGCTCCACCACCAGCACCGTATGCCCCCGCTCTACGAGTGCGTTGAAAGCTTGCAGCAGCGTTTTTATGTCGTGAAAGTGCAGCCCTGTTGTTGGCTCGTCAAAGATGAAGAGTATCGGGTCGGGGTTCATCTCTTTGGTCAGAAACGAGGCCAGCTTCACGCGCTGGCTTTCGCCGCCCGAAAGGGTGTTGCTGCTTTGCCCCAGCTTTATGTACCCCAGGCCAACGTTTTGCAGGGGCTTCAGGCGCTCCACCACTTTTTTTGCCGCGCTGTCTTTTTGCGCGGCAAAAAACTCCACCGCCTGATTTACGGTAAAGTCCAGCACGTCGCTAATGCTGTACCCCTTGTACTTCACTTCGAGTATATCGGGCTTGAAACGCTTGCCGCCGCAGGCTTCGCACACGAGCGTAACGTCCGCCATGAACTGCATTTCTACCTTTATAAATCCGTCGCCCTGACACTCCTCGCAGCGTCCGCCGTCTATGTTGAAAGAAAAGTGCGAAGCGCCGTAGCCGCTATGCGTGGCGTATGGCTGTTCGGCGTAGAGCTTGCGGATTTCGTCGTAAGCTTTTATGTAGGTAACCGGGTTGCTGCGGCTGCTGCGCCCTATGGGGTTTTGGTCAACCATCTCCACGTTTTTTATTCGCTTAACGTCGCCGCTCAGCATGTCGTGCTGCCCGGCCTTTTCGCCGTAGGTGTTGATAAGCTTATTGAGCGCCGGGTAGAGTATGCTTTTTACCAGCGTTGACTTTCCCGACCCGCTTACGCCCGTAACGGCTACAATTCCCCCCAAAGGAAATTTTACGTTGATATTTTTCAGGTTGTTTTCCCGTGCGCCCTGCACCTCTATGTAGCTGCTCATTTTGCGGCGTCGCGCCGGAGGTTCTATCGCTTCCGCGCCGCTCAGGTACTTTAGCGTAAGGCTTTTTTCCGCCGCCGCCGGAAGCTTCGCATTTTTTTTCGCGTAAAGGCGTTGCGCCGGGGGCTCTCCCTGAAAAATGATTTCGCCGCCCTGCCGCCCTGCCATTGGGCCAATGTCGATAATCCAGTCGGCGGCGCGAATAATTTCCTCTTCGTGCTCCACCACCACCACCGTGTTGCCCAAGTCGCGCAGCTGCTTGAGCACGCCGACCAGCATTTTCGTGTCGCGCGGGTGCAGGCCGATGCTGGGTTCGTCGAGAATGTAGAGCGAGCCTACCAAGCTGCTGCCAAGCGACGTTGCAAGGTTAATGCGCTGGCTTTCGCCGCCGCTCAGCGTATTGCTCAGGCGGCTGAGCGTAAGGTAGCCCAGCCCGACGTTCTGCAAAAAGCACAGGCGGTTTTTTACCTCCACCAGCGCCCGTCCGGCTATCTGCTGCTCGTACCGGCTCAGCTTGAGGTTCGCCATAAAAACAGCCAGCTTGTCAACCGACATTTCCACCAGCTCGCTGATATTTTTGCCGCCTACCTGCACGTACAAAGCCTCTTTGCGCAGGCGCGCGCCGTGGCACTCGGGGCATTTAGTTTTGCCGGTGTAGCGCGCCAGCATCACGCGGTGCTGAATTTTATAGCGGCTCTCCTCAAGGTAGGCAAAAAACGCATCCAACCCGCCGTAAGCCCCCTTACCGTGCCACAAAACGGCCTTCTGTTCGGGCGTCAGCTCGTGGTAGGGCTTATGGATGGGGAAGCCCAGCTTTTCCGCCTGCCGAACCAGCTGCGCTTTAAACCAGCTCATCTGCTCGCCCTTCCAGCACGCCACCGCATCGCCGTAAACGGATTGCGACTTGTCGGGGATGACCAGATCTTCGTCAATGCCGATAATTTTTCCGTACCCTTCGCAGCGTCGGCAAGCGCCCAGCGGGTTGTTGAAGCTGAAAAGGTGCTCCGAAGGCAGCTCAAACATAATGCCGTCCGCCTCGAAGCGGTTGGAGAAGGGGGCGCCCTGCGGCAGCCCGTTTGCCGCCGAAGCAACAGGAAAATCGGCTACCAGAATGTCGCCGTTTCCTTCAAAAAATGCGGTTTGCACCGAGTCGCCAATATCATTCAGCGCGTCGTCGTCTTTGGTAGCGGCAAAGCGGTCAACAAGGATGAACACTTCGCCGCCGACCTCTACCCTTTCGTCTTTTCCCCTTTTGGGCAGCGAAGTCAGGTACTCTTCAATCCCGACAACGCTCCAGCGGCTGCCGGCGTCGGCAACGCATATCCGGCTAAATCCTTCGTGCAAAAGCAGCGTGAGCTTTTCTATAAATCCCATTCCGCTTGGCAGGCAGAGGGGCGCGAGCAGCGCCATACGCTTTTCGCCGGGCTGGGAGGCCACGTAGCGGGTTACGTCGGCTACGCTGTGCGCCTTTACCTCCGCTCCCGAAACGGGCGAAATCGTATGCCCAATTCGCGCGTACAGCAGCTTCAGGTAGTCGTATATTTCGGTAGAAGTGCCCACTGTGGAGCGCGGGTTGCGCGTGCTGACTTTCTGGTCAATGGCAATTGCCGGCGGAACGCCCGAAATGCTATCCACCTCCGGCTTGCTCATCCTGCCCAAAAATTGCCGGGCGTACGCCGACAGGCTCTCCACGTACCGGCGCTGCCCCTCGGCAAAAAGCGTATCGAACGCCAGCGTGCTCTTTCCCGACCCCGAAAGCCCCGTAATCGCTATCAACTTATCGCGCGGAATATCTACATCTACATTTTTAAGGTTGTGTACCTTAGCCCCTCTTATGCTAATCTGTGACATGGAATTGAATTGAAATAAAAAAGTAAAATACAATGCGCAAAGGTACGAAATTTGGAAATTAAAGAAAAACGTCTTATTTTTGTAAAGACATAAATTGTTTTACCCACTAAATCTTTGCCTATCGCTTTATATCTACTATAAGCTATTTTGTTTAGTAGCCTATGCAATACATTTACTCTTAAATCCAAAACAGTAAGAGGATGCGTATGGAAAATTTGAGCGATAATACTCTCATCAAGCAGTTTGTCAACGGAGATGCTACGGCATTTGAGCTTTTGCTTACTCGTTACCGTAAGAAGATATACACCTACATCTACCTTTCGGTAAAGCGCAAAGATATTGCTGATGACATTTTTCAGGAAACTTTCATCAAGGTTATCCGTTCTCTCAAGGACGGAAAGTATGCCGAAAGCGGAAAGTTCGCCCCGTGGGTTGTGCGCATTGCGCACAACCTCATCATAGACTATTTCCGCAAATTGCGGCAAAACAACGAGTGCTACAACAATACCGATGGGCTTTCCATCATGGGCGATGAATTTTCCGACCTCAACGCCGAAGAGCGGGCTGTGAAGCTGCAAATCCGAAAGGACGTGCGCCAGCTCTTGGACTTCCTTCCCTCCGAGCAGCGCGAAATTGTGCTGATGCGATACTACATGAACATGAGCTTCAAGGAAATCTCCGAGCAGCTCAACATTAACATCAACACGGCGCTGGGGCGTATGCGCTACGCCATTATCAACATGCGAAAAATGGTGGAGGCGAGCAAAAAAGTGCTCGTAGCATAGCCAATAGCTCTTTTAACATAAAATATATGTACCTTTTCTAAGATATAGGCTTTGTACTATAAAAAAGTGCTATCTTTGTTGCTCTATTAATTATCAACGGCTGATTTTACTCGGTATGGATAATTCGCACTATTTTGATAGCCATCTTCATGAACCCTTTCGAAAGCAACGCCAGCTTCCGGATAATAACGTATTGCCGGAGCTGACAGAGGAGGTAGAACGCTTGCTTGCGGAGCTGCAAAAGCAGGAAGTAGATGTTGACGAGCATACGCTGCAACGTGTGCTGGACTACGCGCGTAAAAGCGTAGAAAGTTAACCGCGACGCTCCCCCGCACTACCGGCAACGACAAGCAGCAGCTGCAAAGCTGAACGCCTTTTTACCATTAGCTCCGGGCGACACCCAATGGCATGTTATTAAGCAAGCGGCCGACGCTGAGGCGTACGCTGGCCGCTCTGCATAGCTATGGTTGGCACAGAAAGGCACAGAGGAATGCGTTGTGGTGGAAGATTCCTCCACCCCGTGCGCTCGTGCCTCACGCGCTTTGGGCGGAATGTCGGCGGTGAGACGCACGGCGTGCGTCCCTACAAGCGGGACGGCGGGGCGAAAATTCGGCGCACGCAGCTTTCAGCTTCCAATTTCAATCTCAGCTTTGTTGCAACGAATAAGATGCTAATTAGCAGGCCATGCTATGCAGGTTTATAATCTTTGACGGATTACAATTGTCATCGAAGTTCTTTTATTCAGCTGGCTCCAATTCCCCGTAGGGGAATAATATCAATAGAAAATGGCTACCCTTTTTCGCCAATAGCCCGTAGGGCTTCAATAGCATCGCCATTTTCTATTAATCCCCTACGGGGAATAAGAAAGAGATGGTACACATTGTTCTATTGATATTATTCCCCTACGGGGAATTAATTGAAAATATTTATTAGGCTTTATGTAATGTGCTCTCGTTGCAACAAAGTTACTTCAATCTCAGCTTTCAGCGTATTCAATCTTTTTGCCGCAAAAAATACTTTTCAACAGGCTCTGCCGCCATGTAGCCGTCTATCAGCCTCGACGTAGGGTATTCGCCCATGCTGTCGGCTTTTACGCGGATAAAGTTGGTGGAAAGAAAGTACGGGGCTGTTTTTATCTCCAGAATGTAGAATTGTACGTACAAATGCTGATGGCTAAGCGCGTGCTTGAGGCTTGGTGAGACGTGCAGCACCACAGGCTTTTCGTCGCCAAACATATCCCTCCACTCCTGCGTTTTCTCCAGCGCCTTGAGCGACGTGCTGCCGCTCGTTTCTATCAGCGGAAATTCGTACAGCGAGCGCCATATATCCTTTCCGTCGCGCCGGCGGATAAAGGTGTCGTCCCTGTGGCGTATCATCAGGTAGGCAAAGTAGCGGTTGGAGACTTTTATTTTCCTGCTCTTGGCGGGCAGCATCGCAACGGCGTTGTTGCGAAAAGCGTAGCACACATCGGACACGGGGCAGCTGCCGCAGAGGGGACTTTTTGGCGTGCACAGCGTTCCGCCAAAATCCATAATGGCTTGGTTGAAAATGTTCGAACGTTTTTTATCCAGCTGCTCAAACGCTATTTGGTAGAGTTCCTTTTGCCCGTCCGGAGTGTCGATGGGGGTGAACACGCCAAAGATGCGCGACCAAATGCGGTACACGTTTCCGTCAACTGCGGGGCGGGGAATGTTGAACGCAAATGCGCCGACAGCCGACGCCGTGTAGTCGCCAACGCCGCGCAGCGAGCGCAACCCGTCGTAGGTATCGGGGAACTTCCCGCCGTGCTCGTTCACCACTTGGCTTGCCGCCGCGTGCATGTTGCGGGCTCGCGTGTAGTACCCCAGCCCTTGCCACACGCGCATTACGTCATCGAGCGTAGCCTCCGCCAGCGACTGCACGGTGGGAAAAGCCTGCAAAAAACGATGATAGTAGCTCAACCCTTGCGCTACGCGCGTTTGCTGCAAAATAACCTCCGAAACCCAAATGGAGTACGGGTCTTTGGTTTTGCGCCATGGCAAATCGCGACGGTTGGGGCTGTACCAAGCAATAAGCGTGTCGGAGATGGTGCTCAATTTAACGACTTAAAGGTTGCTGTATAATAGTTCGTGCTGCTGCGCTATGTTTTGGCGAAAGCTTTCGGGAAGTAGCGCCCAGTCTCTCAGCTCTACCAGAATAGGGATATTGCTGTCCTGAATTTTTTCAACCAACGCTGCGTATGCGGCGTGCGTGAGCGGCTTCAGGTCGCCCGCTCGCGCCACCAAATCGAGGTCGCTGCCTTCGTGAGCGCTGCCGTCCACCCTGCTGCCATACGCCCAAACCTCGAACGGCAAACCGACGGCCGAAAATATTTGCAGCAACGCCTCTCTATCTTTTTCCCTGATTAGCATAATTCATCCTTGTGTTTTTGTTGCTCAATGGCCGCTGCCAAGCGGGTTGCATCGACAATAAGCTGGGGCAGCGTTGCGAGCGTTTTTTCGGCAAAGCCAACGCGGTAATCATGCGTAGTAGCGTTGCGGCTGTCGCGGTATTGCAGCCACCTTTCGCACTCTTCGGCAGTAATTACGCCGCGCAAAACCGCATGGCGAAACACATCCTTGAACGTGAGCCCGTCCACCGCCTGCGACGAGGAAAAGTAGGGCTTGAGGGCTTTCCGCAGCAGCTTGCCGCTTTGCTCTATAATAATTTCCAACTCTTTGATGCAGGCGGAGCGGTACATTTCGTAATCTATGCAACCGGAATTTGACGCTTGAAGCAGCTCCAGCGCCTTGCACAACGTTGCCGTGCAACGCCTAAGGTAAGAAACATCTATTTCCTTCATCTGTCAAATGTGCAATTTTCATTTGTCAATTTCCTCCCGTCCACTCTTTCAGCGTTTCGCCGTTGTCGTTTACAATTGCCCTGCGGAACTTTTCGGGCAGCTGGGGCTGTATGGGCGGGGCGCACGCGCCGTGAGGCGTTCGCTCAAAAGCGCCGTCTTTTTCTCTCTTTATGTTGCCGTCGATATACTTTACGAGCAAATAGCGGTCCAGCTGCTGCCAACGCTCCATCAGCTGCCCGGCGCGATTTACCGACAGCTCCGTGAGCATGGTAACCTGCTGCTCCGGAGCGGAAACTTCCTGCGCCTGCCGAATTGCCTTGTCCACCATTCGCAAGGATTCCTCCTCAAACTCCCGCTGCACCTTTATAATGTCGGCGCTCATGGCGTTGTAGCGCGAGTAGGCAAAGTTGGTTACGCGGCTGAACAGCCAAAACGCTGCGGTGGGTGAGTAGGTGAGCATGTCGCCGTTGCCTGCGGCAAAACACTCCGGCACGACGGTGGAGCAGCTGAAAATGGGCGTGAGGCACGACGTAGCCGCATCGTCAACGGCAAACCAGAGGATACCGCCAATGCGGGGCGCCCGGCTCTCGGCAACAAACCAGAAGCCGGTTTGCTGCGTGGCGGTAGCCCGCTCGTGTACGTACTTTACGCTGTCGAGCTCCCACGACATGGGCCGCCAGCGGTAGGGGCAGGCGTACGCGCCCGCGCCAACGTCCGTCCGCATGTCCATAGGCGTGCCCTCGTAGTGGTCGCGCATGGCGGCGGCAATGTCATCCACGCCCAAGCTGCGGTTGGGTTTTACGTACAGCGGCATACGGCGTTTGAGGTTGTGCCCCATGGCGTAGTCGAGGTACTGCTGCATATCGCTGTTCACATCCTTGAAAAACGACCACACGCGCGCGTCGCAGAAGCGTGCGCCGCCAAAGTCAACGGGGTTGTACGTGTCGGAGAAGGAAAAATCTTTGTCCTCGCCGCTAAAGTAGCCGCAGGCGCGGGCAAAGTCAACCACGTCATCGGCGTAAACGACCTCTGCGCTCGCCGGAAAATTTTTGTTCATCTGCTTTGCGGTGAGAGATATTTTCCCGTCGGCACGGGGAAAAGTCTGTATTCGCGCTTGGTTGGCGTGGCCGCTTACGTACCCGTCGGGGATGCGCACCGCAACCCACACCGCGCCTTTGGCAAAGGGCTTGCCTTTAGCGTTCTTCACCTCGCGGCTCCCCTTCCCTATCATCTCAAATATCCACGCCTCGTTGGGGTCGGCTATCGAAAACGATTCCCCCTCCGAGCAGTAGCCGTACTTTTCTATCAAATTCGTAATGACCTTTATCGCCTCCCGCGCTGTCTTGGCGCGTTGAAGCGCAATGTAGATAAGGCTTCCATAGTCCATCAGGCCTGATGTGTCGTGCAGCTCATGCCGCCCGCCGTAGGTGGTTTCGCCAATCGCGAGCGCGTGCTCGTTCATGTTGCCCACTACGTTGTAGGTTTTTTTGACTTCGGGAATTTCGCCAAGAAATTTTTTGCTGTCCCACTCGTACACCTTGCGCATATCGCCGTCTTGACGCTGCGCTGCGGGGTAGTGATACAGCTCGCCGTACAGCACGTGCGAGTCTGCGGAGTAGGAAACGATACAGGCGCCGCTTTTTGACGCTCCCTTAGTTACAATAAAGTTGGTACAGGCAAACGCCTGAACGACTCCGGCAAAAGCCAAAACAAAGGTGGAAATAAGATTTTTCATTGCAAAAGTTGATTTGAAAGTTTAAAATTGTTGCAGGCAAAATTAGCGAAAATCACGAGATTTCCAACCTGCACCCCTAAGCTATTTTACCTTATCTCAGCAAAGCCAAAAAATCCGGAAAGGTTTTTGCATGACATGAATAACCCCATGCTGCGCTTTGCTACGCAGCACGGGGTTACAGAATCAAATCCCCTACGGGCTAAATTCAGCCGGTCAAGGTGATTTGTACGCAGCATCCATGCCCAAAAAGCAACCTGAAGCGGGAGGCAGTCCCTGATTTAGCCCCACGTTTCGGCAGCTGCTTAAATCACAGCGCTGACTGCGGAGAGAGAGGGATTCGAACCCTCGGTACCCTTACGAGTACAACGGTTTTCGAGACCGTCCCATTCGACCGCTCTGGCATCTCTCCATATTATCGCAAAAAACATCGGCAGCTCACCGGAGACAAGACATTCCGGCCGGATACTGCGTAGAAAGCCGCCACACCTCTCCATTTGCGAGGCACAAAGGTAGGTAATATTTTGCATATCGCAAAAGAGTTTTTTTTGAGCTCCCAATTTTGAATTTTAAGCTGGCATTACCTAATGCGTATTTTGGCGGCAAAAATTATTCGGATAAGCTTCTAAGCTCTCATCATTTTACTATCTTTGCGTAAAATAACATACTAATTAAAATGAAAGGGATAATCCTTGCGGGAGGCAGCGCAACGCGCCTCTACCCGCTTTCTAAGGCTATATCGAAGCAGATTATGCCGGTGTACGACAAGCCGATGATTTACTACCCGCTGTCGTCGCTCATGCTGGCAAATATTCGCGAGGCGCTCGTCATTTCTACGCCCCGCGACCTTCCCATGTTCAGAGAGCTGCTCGGAACAGGCGAGGAGCTGGGCATGAAGTTCGATTACGTGGTGCAGGAAAAGCCCAACGGGCTTGCGCAGGCCTTTGTGCTGGGAGCGCAATTTGTGGGCAACGATAAGGTGGCGCTTGTGCTCGGCGACAACCTGTTTTACGGGCAGGGCTTCAGCGGTATGCTCAAGCGCGCCGCCGCCATCGAAAAAGGAGCCTGCGTTTTTGGCTACGCCGTGAAAGACCCTCGCGCTTACGGCGTGGTGGAGTTTGCGCCCGACGGCAGGGCGCTGTCGCTGGAGGAAAAACCGCTGCAACCAAAGTCGGAGTATGCTGTTCCCGGTCTGTATTTTTACGACAACACGGTGGTGCAGCGCGCAAAAAATCTGCAACCTTCGGCGCGTGGCGAGTACGAAATTACAGACCTCAACAAAACATACCTGAACGAGGGAACGCTAAAGGTAGAAATTTTTGGCAGAGGGTTTGCATGGCTCGACACCGGCAACTGCGACAGCCTTTTGGAAGCTTCAAATTTTGTGGCAACCATACAAAAACGGCAGGGATTTTACGTTTCGTGCATCGAAGAAATAGCATGGCGCAACGGCTGGATAAGCGCCGAACAACTCAACGTATTGGGCAAAAAGCTGGACAAAACGGAGTACGGCAAATACCTATTAGGGCTAACTTAGAGTTTAGTCTTCGTAAAGCAAATATTTTTTTCGCTGTTGCTTGAATTTTTTCAAGTCAGGCTGCCACGACGCGCGGATTTGCGCCGCGCTCATCCCTTGCTCCACCTGCTTTTGCAGCCGGCTGTTTCCGGCTAACATCGGGAAAAAATCGGTAAAAAACTTCTCTTTTCCGGCAAAGTAGCGGTACGCCTCCAGCAAGTACTCCAGCCTCAGCTGACGCTGGTTGAGCAAGGAATCTATGGCGATTTTCCGCAAGTCAACGCCGTAGCAATTTCTCTGCCTGTAAGGTGGATTTTCCGCCACACCCTTTATGCTGCGGGGCTTGAAGAAAAATTGCTTTCCGCGCCAATTGGGATGCCCAAAAACCTGAAACGGAAAATCGGTGCCGCGCCCCACGCTCATAGTCGTTCCCTCAAACAGGCAGAGCGACGGGTACAGGTACACCGAGCGCATGTTGGGCAGGTTGGGCGACGGCTTCGCCGGCAGCTGATACTCCTCTGCGCGGTTGTAATTTTCACACGCTATCACCGTAAGTTCGCACTGCACGCCGTTTTTTAGCCACGCCTCGCCGTTTATCATCCGCGCCAGCTCTCCCAGCGTCATTCCGTGCACAATGGGTATGGGGTGCATGCCTATAAATGAGCGATATTTTGGCTCTAAGATTGGCCCGTCAACATATAGGCCATTGGGATTGGGTCTGTCTAAAACGATAAGCGGAACGCCATTTTCGGCGCAGGACTCCATTACGTAGTGCAGCGTTGAGAGATAGGTATAGAAGCGCACGCCAACGTCCTGCACGTCAAAAATCATAAGCTGTACGCCGCGCAGCTGCTCGCGCGACGGCTTTTTGGACGCTCCGTAAATGGAGGTTATCTCTACGCCGCTTTTTTTGTCCGTGTAGCTTGCCACATTTGCGCCTGCCTCCATCGTTCCTCTGAAACCATGCTCAGGCGCAAATATGCGAAGCATGTGTACGCCGCGCGAGCGCAACGTATCCAGCAAATGCACCCCGCCGACCAGCGAAGTATGGTTGGCTACCAAGCCTACTTTTTTATTTTGCGTGAGCGGAATGTACACCTCCATGCGCTCCGCGCCAACCCTCACGGCAGCCGCCAAGTTCGCCTGCGCCGCAAGCAGGGGGGCAAGTAGTAGGAAAATTAGCCTGCGCATTGATTCAAAAAATTTACCAGCTGCCGAACAGCCTTTCCTCGATGGCTAATGCTATTTTTCTCACTCAAGTCCATTTCGGCAAAGCTAATACCATAGCCTGACGGACGAAAGATGGGGTCGTAGCCAAACCCTTTGCCTCCCGCCTTGCCGCGCATAATTTCGCCCTTTACTTCGCCCTCAAAAAAATACTCTCGTCCATCCAAAATAAGGGCTATAGCTGTACGAAATCGGGCGTTGCGGTTGGTCGCATCTTTCATATCGCAGAGCAGCTTCTCCATGTTATGCCGCATATCTCTTTCGTCGCCTGCATACCTTGCCGAGCGAACGCCAGGCGCTCCGTTGAGCGCTTCAACCTCCAAACCGGTATCGTCGGCAAAGCAATTTTCGTGCAGCCGTTCGTAGATATAGCGTGCTTTTTGCAGCGCATTTCCTTCAAGAGTTTCCTGATTTTCCGGAATATCTTCTGTAATACCCCGCTGACTTGGCGTAAAAAGCACAATGCTGTCATTTAGCATTGTGCTCACTTCCTCCAGCTTGTGAAGGTTATTGGTTGCAAAAATTAAATTCATACGCAGCGTAAACGCGACAGCTACTTTGCGGGCGTAGCGCCCGGAGCTTTCACTTCGCCTGTGATGTGGAGCCTCACGCTGGGGTTGGCTTTTGCGTTGGAAGTTACGGTTATCCACTTGTCAATAGCGCCTTGCCTGCTGCTATCATACTTCACCGTTATTATTCCGTTTCCGCCGGGAACAATTGGCTCCTTTGAGTAGGTGGGCACAGTGCATCCGCACGTTGAGGTGGCGTTGGTAATCCGCAGCGCATCGGTACCGGTATTCGAGAACTGAAATTCGTAGGTGGCATTTCCTCTGTACTCAATAGCGCCAAAATTGTGCGTCGTTTCCGCAAAGTAAATTTCGGCATACAGAGAATCTTTCGGAACTTCCGTTTGCGCAAAGCCGGCAAAGGCGAGGGGCATCAGCGCTGCTGATAAAAAAAACTTTTTCATCTTGTTGTTGGTTTAAAATTAGTTGTTATTAATGATTGTGAATATGCTCATCATGCTGCGTTTCTGCCTGCGTTTGGCTGAAAGCAACGTGCAGGATGCGGTCTAAATCGTCCATGAAAACATCTTTGTAGCGCACTTTTTTTTCTTCGTCCAAAACGTAAATTTGTGGTATTGCGTGAAGGCTGTATTTTTCGTAAATATCCGCTGTGCCCTCAGCGTCCCACACGTTCACCCAGTCGGTGTAGCCATTCTCCTCCACGTATTTTTTCCATGCAACGGTATCCTTGTCGGGATATACCGCAAAAACTTCAAGCCCTTTTTCTTTGTACTTTTCGTACACGTCATGCAGCACGGGCGTGGTCATTCGGCAAGTTCCGCAGCCGGGGTTGAAGAAATACAGCACCGTAACGGGCGCTTTCAAAGCGTGCAGCGAACGATGTTCACCTTCGGCTGTTTGCAACTTAAGGTCGGTGGCTATGGCTCCAATCGGGTTAAGCATATATTTTTTAATGTTTTGCTTCAACTTTTTCTGCTCCTTGCTCGTAAGCCAATCTACCTTTGCCGAATCGGACATGATGCGGCACAAGTATATGCCCACCTCGTGGTGCCCCTCTATCGGCGAATCGGTGTAGCGGTCGTAGAGCCATGTGAGCACGTAGCGGTAAGCCGTTTTGTTTTGCTCAGCCTTACCGAGCAGGCGGTCTATGCAGCCATTTATATCAGCTGCCGGCTCTTGAACCATCATGCGCTGAAAAAACACCATCATGCGGTTCTCCAGTATTGGCGCGTTGATAATCCGCTCGTCTGCAAAGTTGAAGTTGTCAAAAAAATGCAGCTTGGCAAATTCCAGAAATCGGCTCCGCCAAATAGAGTCTGGGTTTGTAGCATTTTGCGGGAAAGTTATTTCGGGCATTTCCGGCTCTTGTGCGCACTTCATCAGCGTTACCATGAGCGTACCCTTGTACTCGGCTTCCAAAATTTCTTGCTGCTTTCTTTGATCGCTTACCAAAGCTGCACGCTGCGCCTGTATGGAAGCAAGGGAGTCCGGCTCGTTTTGAAAGTTCCGGTACTGATTTTGCAGCTCCTGCATTTTTCGCCCCATGCGACGCTGGCTGTCAATGTACTTTTTAAACCCTTCGTTTTCCTCTGATTGAGAGTACCGCAACGATTTTTCGATGTTGAGCGTATTGGCAGCAATTCCCAAATTGAACTTGCTTTCTCCCGCCACAATAAACTCTATCTGCTGCTGTCGCTGCCCGTCATCATCTTCGATTGTAAAGCGTAGCATGTACAGCCCGCCGGGTAACGTTGCCTTTGCATCGGCAAATACCACCCTGCCTTTTTCGTTGAAGGCAGAGGAGTCAATATTTACAAGCCTCACTCCTTTGTAAGACGCCAGGTAAACTTTCGCCTTTTCCGCCCCCTCAATCGTTGCCTCTATCCGGTATGCAGCCTTAACCGAAGCAACGCTACACATGCCAAAGACCAATACAGAAAATCCAATCTTTTTATTCATTCTTTCTCCCCCTCTTTTTCTTTTTCTTCATTTGTTGGCTGCAAATTTAGGCATAAAAAGACACTCGTTGTCCTTTCGTTTTGATTTTTTAACCACGAATTATGCTCTTATGGCTCTATATCAAAGCGCTGCATTGAATTAGGGGGAGTTGCGCCGCGTTTTTCGCCCTTTAACAAAACGTTTATCAACAAAATGGGGGCGCTTTTTAGCTGCTCACGGCCTGCGTATAGAGACGCATGACAATCTCATGTTACACATAGAGATGCGCGCTGTGCCTCTCTTACATTCCGTCCCGTTAGGGACAGCCTTAAAAATGAGGCTCTGCCGTCTCTAAGGGACGGCAAGGTCGCTGCGGGACTTTTATCGTGGTTAATACGTAAACTCTACAAGCGCTTGTGCCGTTGTACCAATAGTTACCATTAACGTGCCCAATAAAATCGGCGTCTTTTTCATGGTGTAAAAAATTATGGGTTGGGGTTATTTTTGTCCACCTCTGCAATATCCACGCCTTTTTGCGCAAGGTACTTATCCCTGATAGGTACTGCGAATACCGGCGCGTAGTATCCAAGCGGTCGCCCGTCGTTGTAGGCAAATGTTTTCACTGCGTCCACGTCGGCTTTTTCGAGGAACTCCTCAAGGTTTACCGTAGCCGTCTCAAAGATGTACTGCTGAATGTCGTAGGCGCTCTTTTCAGGAATATTCTCCTCAAGATTTTCGAATATCTTGCCCCAATTTCTGGCTATCATTTCTTCAGCGTGGAGTTTTTCCGAAAGTTCGCAGCCCCCCTCTGTGAGCGAAATGGGGCTTTTTCGCTGCGCCACGCTGCTCTGCTGGAATATCTCAATGTTCACCTTAAGGTATGCCATATCTTTTCGAATATCGTCAATGCTGCCCTCTATCTTGTCCACGCGCCTGTCAATGCGTTCATACAAGCTCCCCACCGAATTTTTCACGTGCTCATTTGAGCTTCTGATTTCGGTGATGCGCTTGGTTGCCCAATGGACAAACCAGAACGCCGTGATGAGCAGCGCGGCGATAGAGGAAAACGAGCCGAGCGGCGTAGTTAGCAAGGTTACGATGCTTTCTGCCATGGTTCACGATTGTTTATGGTTATGCTGTAAAAATACAAAAATAATGAAATTATCAGCATAGACACGGGCACGAATTGTGAAGAATCGTTATGTTTAGCTGTAAATTTTTTCTGATATACTTGCCTTCGGCTTTGCCCTGCGGGTTGAGACAAAACACGTCGTGCTACCTCCGCACGTCAAATCAGCTTGCAGGCAACCTCCAGCTGCTCGTAGAAACCCTCGCCAAATTTACGGATAATGGGTTCTTTGAGAAATCGAAAAACCGGAATGTTATCCTCTTTCCCCTTGCTGCGCGCGCAGCTGCATATACTCTGACGGTCGTAGTTAAGCGCAAAATTATTGCCCACCTGCCTGACGCGAATGGGGTACAGGTGGCACGAAATCGGCTTGCGGTAAGCTGTTTTATGCTCAAAAAAAGCTTTTTCGATAGCGCACAGGCATATTCCGGCTTCGGAAAAATAGGAGTAGGCGCACTCGGCCTTGTCGGATACCAGCGGAGTAACCAGCTCGCCGTCGCCATCGTACACCGCAACGCCCTGATTGGCTATGGCCTCGCGGCCTTTTGGGGTGAGGTAATCGTAAAATTTTGGCAGCTCCTGCTGCAATACTTTTTTCTCGCCTTTCTCCAGCGGAGCGCCGCTGTCGCCATACACGCAGCATACGCCGGCGCAAACGTCCAAGTCGCAGCAAAAGTGGCTCGTGAGCAGGGCTGTCGAAATGATTTTATCGTCTATTTGTAGCATTAGTCAAAAAATTTCCATGACAGGCCAAATTTGAATACCCGTTCGTTGCGCGGGTAGTGTACCGCCGCAAAGTAGTTCGTGTTGCCCTCAATCAAGCCCTGCGAGGCGTGCTCCCACCTGATGAACGGCGTGGTTTGCTTCCACCGGAAGGCCACAAAGAGGTCTGCCCACAGGTAGCCGCCCTGCTGCACGGGCGAGGTGTGAAACATGCCCACCGACGGGTTGTACCCGTAGCCGTTGAAAACCGTGCAGTACTGCCAATCCACGCCCAGCTGCGCGCTCAGCACATTTTTCACCAGAACGCGCTCGTAGTAGTACATTGCGCTTACCGCAAACAGGGGGACGGACAAAATATTTTCGTTGGAGGAAAGCTGCATCAGCATCCGGTGATGAATGTTTATGCCCTTAAAATCCAACCCCTGATTTAGCGTAAGCGCAGAAATGCTCAACGCCTCGCTGTACTGCGCAGGCAGCGCATCGTTGCCGAAGTAGATAAAATTGTTCTGTACGCTCTGGCTCACGCCCACCTCGCAGCGAATGGCGGGTATGAGCAGCTTTGCCTCTATGCGCAGCTCGTTGTTTTGGTCAAAGTTGTTGCTCCAGCTGTAGTGGTTGGTAAAGTATCGGCTTATAAAAACATCCGGCTCGCGCCCTGCCAGCAACGCGCCCAGCTGTAGGTGCAGGCCTTCCCGGATGGGGTAAACAGAGAGCGTCATATCGCCTTTCAGCTCAAAAGCGCTACGCTGGTAGCCTGCAATGTTGGTTTGAGCATAAGCATTCCACCTGAAATACTTTTTGTACCACGCCGACATTGAGGCGTAGGCGTAGAGCGTAGTAAAGTCCTCGCTCGACGTTCCCGTCAGGTACATTTGGGGGTCAAACATGAACGTTTGCATACTTTTGTAGCCCAAGCCGGCCGATAGCGACTCAAAAATGTAGGCGCGTAGCGGTCGAAGCTGCACGAAGAGCCGGTTTTCAACGTTGCGCAGCCCCAGCGAATCGCGCGTAACAGCGCCAAAATAGTGATAGGGGTAGTACTCTGCCTCATTGTTGTCGGTGTATATTTTGCTAAACGTAGAGTACTCCAGCGAATGTCCTATACGCCCCATCAGGATGTTGGTTATTACGCTATCGTTGCCAATGTATATCATGGGAATATCAACGGAGTGCGTGAGGAAAAAGGTGTGGTTGCGCAGGTGATTTTTCCCCGTTTGCAGGCGCGCCACGTGAGATTGAGCCTCTACTACCGTATCGGTAATCATCCTGTCGTCGGTAATACCACCGCTCTCCTGCGCCTCCACTTCGTTGAAAATGTAGCCGAAATTTGCCTTGTACAGCCGCCCCATGTACGAGGCGCTCAAGTTGAACGAGCGATTATCTATGCGCTGACGGGAATACAGACCTTTTGTTCCCATTCCGTTATACATCAGCGCCAAGTTCAAGTCGTGGGTAATGCTCTGCGCGTGAAGCACGCGCAGCTGGTCTTCCATCTGCGATTTTGAGCCTGCCCAGTCGTAGTAGAGCACCGTGTAGGGCGTGGTGGTATTGTAAAACGAAATGTTGCCGGGCGTAAAAAAGTAGTCCTCGTAGGGCTGCATGAACAAAAATTCGCTCTTGCCCGCCCGCTTAACGTAGCTGTAGGGCATCGTTGGGCTGCCCAGCGTTCCCAGAAATATGGCTCCCACGTCGTTGCGAAAAAACGGGTAATCGGTGCGGTAGTAAAACAGGCTGGTGTCAACCTCCAAGCGTTGCACCTCGTTGGTGGCATGGCTTACGGCGTAGCGCAAAATGCGCGACTTGCGCGTGGTGTCAACCTGCACCTCGTCCGTCATTCTTGTCAGCTCCAGCCGCCTCTCCTTTTTCTTGACCGGCTCACCCGCCGATAGCGACGTGTCAACGGGAACGGCGGATGTGTCAGCTGACAGGCTGTCGCGCAAAAAGGTACTGTCGCGCGAGAGCGTAAGGCTGTCGGGGAGAGGTTTCAAGCTGTCGTGAGAAAACACAAGGCTGTCGGGGAGAGGTTTCAGGCTGTCGCGAGAAAACACAAGGCTGTCGGGGAGAGGTTTCAGGCTGTCGCGAGGCGATGGCAAGCTGTCTTGCTCCGCAGCGCCGGACGGCTGTGCAGCAACAACCACCGGCATGGCAG
>JAITAP010000166.1 GCA_031284065.1 Prevotellaceae bacterium | reverse complement strand
TGAATGTTCACGGGCAACGGCGAATAGAGATCTGACAGAATTGGCGCAGAAAAATATCCTACAGTTTAATGATATTGCGGGAGCTGGCGCAAATTATAAATTAAAGCAATAGCCTCAATAGCCTCATAATTGCCTCATGATTGCCTCAATTGCCTCATAGAAATATAAGCAACTAAACTTTATTCGATAGAATTACTTTATATCGCTTCATATTTCCCTTTTTAGAAAAACTTATTTTGAGCATAATTTCGTGCTGAATCTTTCAGGTGTTTTTCTACTTTGTTTTGGGCATTTTTGTTTATTCGGGAAAAAGTAGTATATTTGCGGTGTTACTAACGAAAGGGGGAGAGAACGTAATGCCCCCCCGCTTTCTGCACATTTTTTGGACGCTATGGTAAATTATCGGGTTCGATTCCCGAGCGTTCGCGGGGATAAACGGGGGGGAAGTACAGGTGGAAGCCCTGTTGGTAAGCCCTCGCATTCTCCACCAGCCCGGCGGGGGGGTGACCCATGTCACAAATACGCAACGTAAAAGGGGGCTACTTAGTTAGCCCCTTTTTGTTTTTCCCAGAGGCGCTTCCCTCCGGTAAAAATTCAACCTGTTTTCCGTCATATTTTGCGAGCATTTTGCCAACAGCCTTTTCCGCTTCACCGCCGCCTCCCTGCCTGGAGAACCGATGTTCCCTATGGTAAACGTTATACCCGCCGCTACGCTCGTCAAAGTAGGCTTTCTCCCATTCCTCGCTATAGGAGTTGTACTTTGCGGCAGCGGATTGCCTTACTTCCGGCGGCGCAGATGAATTTATTGGGGTTGTGTTCATATACAATATAAAAAAACCATCCCTTTCGGAGTAGTTTTTCTACTGTTCGCAGCAAGTACGTGAATTACTTCCGCGTGCACGTCATTACCATAGCGCTGGTGATATTGCCGTTTATTGCCGTAATCGTGCAAAGTTAGTACAAATTTTTCTTTTTAGAAAAGCTTATTTTGAGCATGATTTCGTGCTGAAGAATATTGACGTTAAAGTCGGTTATCTGGTAGGCGTAGCAAATTTTCATGCCGCCAATGCTCAGCTGGGCAAGCGCCGCCAAATTCAGCGGATTTTGCCACGATACGCCTACCCCGAGCAGGCTGTTTACCGTGTAGAGCGTGCTGCCCTGCAGGATTATCTCTTCGCCTTTTTTCCATCCGGCCTGCGCATGTACCTCCCACCTGTTTTTCTTTTGCGAGGCGTCCTCATAGTAGCTGCCCTCGTCGCTCCGGCCAACGGCCGTGCTGTAGCCCGCCTGCAGAAATACAGCTTTGTCCGTAGCGGCAGGCGAATATACGGATGCGTAGTACTCTGCCCCGTGCAGGTAAACGCCCGCCTGAGAGTGGAGCTGCCACAGGCTGGTGGATAGCAGGCTTGGGTCGCCGTCTTGCATGCTGCCGTAGCTTCGGCCGGACACGCTCGCGCCCAGCGCAACGCCAAATGCCAGCTGCATGCCTTGCGACAAGCGCACCTGATAGGCGTAGGATAGCGCCGCATTGTACTCGCTGTACGCCCCAATGCTTGCCCCGTACGCCCCAACGCCAAAAAACATGCTGTAGGATTCTGCGCTGGCGTTTCCGCCTGAAAAGTAGTAAGATCGCCTGTTCGTGCCGGTGGAGAACGGCACGGTTACCTGTAGCGCCGCCTCCCTTGGCGCACCGTCAAACCCGTACAGGCGGTACTGCCCGTACAGCGCGGCGTCCACAGCCGTAGCCTCCGACATGGCCGCAGGGTTGGCGAGCTGGCGGTGCGCGCAGTACTGCGCCTGCACGCGCTGCATCCGGCCTTGCGCAGGCGCCGGGCACGTTGCCGCCAATACGGGCAGCATGAGTAGCATCCTTTTCAATTCCTTACTCCTTTACCAATTCAAAAAAACCCTTTTTCACGGGGCGAGCGTCGCCTTTTTCCGTGAAAAACATGTAGTAGTACGTGCCTGCGCTCAACCCCTCGCCGCAAAAGTTGTTGCCGTAGGGCGACGCGTCGTAGATAACGTTACCGTTGGGCAGCAGTACTGCAAGGCGGGCAGCGGGAAACTTCTCAATCCCCCTCACCTCAAAGCAATCGTTAATCCCGTCGCCGTTTGGCGTGATGGACTTGGTAAACCCCAAGTCGGGGAACGGGAATACCGTCAGCCCGTCCGCCTCAAACGGCTCGCTGCTTTTGCTTACAACCCGCTTTGCGGCCGCGTTTGTTTCGGACGCGACGCTCTCCAGCCCAAGCCCCTGCGGAGCTTTGTAGTAGATAAGGTAGGTATCCGTGGCCTTGGGGCTTTGCGCCTGAAGGTAGGTAGCATCAACGCCGGCAAGCAGCGTCGGTCGGGAAAACCCGTACGCCTTTGCAACGCTGTATTCGCCTTTATAGTACCACGGCTCGTGCGTGCGGGTTAGCAGCAGCGAGTCGCAGCTTGCGGCGACGGTAAGGGTTACCCCCATGCCCGTGGCCGCTCTGCCGGAGGCGGGTAGCGCCGGCAGCATTTTTTCAACCCGCCCGCCGGTAACGTAGCCCTCCTCGCCTTCGTTCAGAATGTTTCCGTGCAGCCGGACGGCGGTAGCGGCCGACAGCCTTGCCGTCCCATGCCCGCCCATCACCACATCGCCCACAACGGTAAGGCGGGCTGCGTCAACGGCGGCTTCGCCGTCTATGCGTAGCGTGTGCAGCGCGAGCGGGTGCGCTGCGGACAGGCGCGGAGCGTCCTTGCCACCAAAGCCGAGTATGGTGGAGCTGTCGCATACGAGCTCTCCCTCCACAGCCACGCTCACGTTGCTGCACACCATTTGCGTGCCCTTGCTCAAGTGCACTGTTGCGCCTTGCTCTACGGTCATTTGCTGCGATTGAGCGGCGTGAGCGCAGGCTACCGCTAAGATTAAAAACAAGCGTTTCATGTTATTGGTTATTGATATGTGTTGAGAGAATTTACACAATTTGATTTTTTTTCGATAAAAAGAATAGGATAGTATGATGGGCGATTCTCATGGGGCGCAGCGCCATTATCGCCATACAGTGTTTCATTTCCGTCGGTATCTCCGGTACGCAAACGTTCGTCTATCTGACCATTATTTCCAAAATTATCACCACCATTGCCAGAATACCTATTATCAGATAGCGATAAATACAGCCCTTTTCCTGCTGTTATATGGTCATGTCTTGGCATTTCCTCTAATGTCAGCGCATGTTTTTCCTCTCCTCCGTCGTGGACTTTGACATTATAATTACTCAAACCTATTCCACTTCCAGCGCCCACCGGAAATCTACTCCGCATATTCTTCACTTCATCC